>NYVC01000038.1 GCA_002684375.1 Marinovum sp. | reverse complement strand
CTGTGGTGCCTGACGGCTAACAAATCGCAGCGCGGCATGTGCCGCCAAACGCAGCGGCGGAAATCTCAGATGATACTTCCAAGCATTGCGTCCCGAGACCGCAATCACCCGCCGCACCCGCCGCTCACGACGGCTTTGGTACCGCGCCAACGCGGTGTTTGTGGTCTCAGCATTGGCAAGACAGTCTGCCAGAACCCAGGCGTCCTCGAGCGCCATATTCGCCCCTTGCGCCAAAAATGGCAGCGTCGGGTGGGCCGCATCCCCCAACAGAACGGCATGATCTTGATACCAGTTACGAGCAACGGGATGGCGCAATAACCCCCATAGATGCACATTATCCACACTGCGCAACAGGGCCTGCACATCTGGAGAAAAATCTGCAAAAGCCCTGCGCAAATTTTGCGGATCATCGCGTTGCTGCCAGCCCTCGGCCGCCCAATTAGCCCTTTCTTGCACCGCAACCACATTCACCAACTGTCCGCCGCGCAGCGGGTAAGTCACCAAATGGCGTCCTGGCCCCATGTAAAGCTGCACCTGCGCCAGCGCCTGAGATTGGCGCGGCACCAGCGCTCGCCACGCCACTTGGCCGGTAAAGCGCGGGGCAGAGGTTTGGTTTAGAACCGGTCGCAAGCAAGAATGCAAACCATCTGCGCCAACCACCAGATCTGCCATAATCGTTTGACCATTCGTCAGAACCACCTGCGGTATCACCGAGGTCTGAACCTGTTTTACTTTGTGTTGCAGCCGCACCTGAACCCCAGTCTGTCTGGCCGCGCTCAGCAGACAGGCAACCAGATCCGCCCGATGAATAAAATAGTAATTCTGTCCATCTTTCCCGGTCGAAATATCAAGTGTCGCCACCGTCGCCGAATCGCTGTAATTGCGCAGGACCAAAGAAGTTGCCGCCATTGACCGGTCAATCACGGCGTCGCGCAACCCCAGCGCATCAAGTACCGCAAAGCCGTTTGGGCTGATCTGCAGCCCGGCCCCCATGTCAGAGATTTCAGCGGCTTGTTCAAGCACAGTCACCGCGGCGCCTAAGCGGGACAGCGCCAGCGCCGCGGCAAGACCGCCAATCCCGCCACCAATCACGATGATTTTTTTTCCAGAAATTCGCATGCGCTATCCTGAAACCGAATCCGTCAAAGCATCTGACCCGATGATTGTCNAATAAGCCTCAACTATAGGTCTTAGTCATCGCGGTGGACTTTTTCCTTGCGCTCATGGCGTTCCTGCGCCTCGAGGCTCATGGTCGCAATCGGTCGCGCGTCAAGCCTTTTGAGCGAAATCGGCTCACCGGTAACTTCACAATACCCGAATTCACCCTCTGCAATACGCTGCAAGGCCGAATCAATTTTGGTTACCAGCTTGCGCTGACGGTCCCGCGTGCGCAGTTCCAGTGAACGGTCGGTTTCTTCACTGGCACGATCCGCAGAATCAGGAATGTTGCGCGTCGTCCCCTGAAGACCTTCCAGCGTCTCTCTGGTTTCAACTAAAAGATCCGCTTTCCAGCTCAACAATTTGCGTTGAAAATACTCAAGCTGTTTTGCGTTCATGAAAGGTTCATCTTCGCTCGGTTTATAGTTATCGGGCAGAATCACATCTGCTTTCATTTCGAGCTCCCCACAAGATTAATGTTTTTCAATTCGGCCAAACACACGACCCCTCTGGCTGTGCATTACCCCATGACCCGTCGGTTGTCACTAGCTGTTAGGAGCCGATTGCGGTGTTTTTGTGTTCGCGTTAGTGTCAGCGCAAATCACTTACACAATTGGAACGACCGATGAAATTTACAGGCACCCAAGAATATGTGGCCACAGACGATCTGACGGTTGCTGTNAATGCGGCCGTAACGCTCGAAAGACCGCTTTTGGTCAAAGGCGAACCGGGAACCGGAAAGACAGAGTTGGCCCGTCAAGTCGCCAAGGCTCTGGGTCTGAAGATGGTTGAATGGAATATNAAATCCACAACGAAAGCCCAGCAGGGGCTCTATGAGTATGACGCCGTTAGCCGCTTGCGCGACAGCCAGCTTGGCGATGAAAAAGTTCAGGATGTGCGCAACTATATTCGCAAGGGCAAGCTTTGGCAGGCGTTTGAGGCCGATGAAAAACTGGTGTTATTGATCGATGAAATCGACAAGGCCGACATCGAGTTTCCCAATGATCTTTTGCANGAGCTCGATAAGATGGAGTTCCATGTCTATGAGACCGATGAACTGGTAAAAGCCCGTCANAGACCCATTGTCATTATCACGTCAAACAATGAAAAAGAACTCCCTGATGCGTTTCTGCGGCGGTGTTTTTTCCATTACATCCGGTTTCCCGATCTCGAAACGATGCGCCGAATTGTCGAGGTGCATCACCCCGGGATCAAAGACGCGTTGCTGACCACTGCACTCACCCAGTTCTATGAGTTGCGCGAACAACAGGGTTTAAAGAAAAAACCCTCAACTTCCGAGGTGCTGGACTGGCTCAAGCTGCTGCTGGCAGAAGATCTCACAGCCGAAGATTTGGCGCGNGACGGATCAAATGCCTTACCTCAATTGCANGGGGCGCTGCTGAAAAATGAACAAGATGTGCATTTATTTGAGCGGTTGGCCTTTATGGCCCGCGGCGCTAGGTAACCNTCTNGGGCATCNGGGCGCCTTAACCAGTCGCTCAATGCGGCACAAAACNGGNTTGGTTTGACTGGACAGCNCCGGTCGAGCCAGATACCAAAACGTCGACTAGCTGCGGCGNCGCGACGAAAAAACCATCTCGTCAAGCTCANGCTGTGCGGGAAAAATTAGGGAAACAGATGCTAATAATATTGGGATTGATCTGCGGCGTGTCGTTCGGAGGCTACACAGCCCACCGCCGCAAAGGCCGCTGGCCCGACATTCTACATTATGCCACCAGCTATGGCATCATGTTTATGCTCGCGGGTCTGGTCTTAACTTTGATCATCCACCGGACAGCAACATAGCAATGTTTCTGCCGTTTTTTGAAAACCTGCGCGAGANTAAAATTCCTGTCTCACTACGCGAATATCTGACGTTTTTAGAGGCGGTAAAAGCCGGCATTGCCACCTATGATATTGAGGCATTTTACTATCTGGCGCGCAGTGCAATGGTCAAAGACGAGCGCAANATCGATAAATTTGACCGGGCATTTGCAGCCACATTCAAGGGGCTTGAGGATATCACGCTCGGCGAAGTGATGGAGGCGGTGGACATTCCTGCAGATTGGCTGGAAAAAATGGCCGAAAAGCATCTCAGTCAGGAAGAGCGCGACGAAATTAAATCGCTTGGTGGCTTTGAAAAATTGATGGAGACCCTGAAAGAGCGCCTNAAAGAACAAGAGAAACGTCATCAGGGCGGCAGTAAATGGATCGGCACCGCTGGNACATCACCGTTTGGCGCCTTTGGCTATAACCCCGAAGGCGTGCGGATCGGCCAGAATGAAAGCCGGCATAGGCGNGCGGTAAAGGTTTGGGACAAACGCGAGTTTAAAAACCTTGACGATACGGTTGAGTTGGGCACNAGAAACATCAAAGTNGCGCTGAAACGTCTGCGCCAATGGGCCCGCGACGGGGCCGAGGATGAGCTTGACCTTGATGGCACCATCAAGGCCACCGCCGAAAACGGCTATCTCGACGTGAAAACCCGCCCAGAGCGGCGCAATGCCGTCAAAGTTCTGCTGTTTCTCGATGTTGGTGGGTCTATGGATTCTCATATCAAGGTGGTTGAGGAATTGTTCAGCGCGGCNCGGACCGAGTTTAAACATCTTGAATACTATTACTTCCACAACTGTCTCTATGAGGGGGTTTGGCGTGACAACACCCGGCGCTGGGATGCACAAATTCCAACAATGGNCGTTTTNCACACCTATGGACCCGATTATAANTGCATNTTTGTCGGCGATGCGAGCATGTCACCNTATGAGATTGCCTACCCCGGTGGTGCCAACGAACANTGGAATGCAGAGGCCGGTCAAGTCTGGTTGCAGCGCGCACAAGACCAGTGGCAAAATCACCTCTGGCTTAATCCGGTACCGGAGAAATACTGGGGTTACACACATTCCATCAGTATGATCCAAGACCTTTTTCCCGGCCGGATGGTTCCGATGACACTGGCTGGGATCGAGCAGGGCATGCGACACCTCGGTCGCTAGCCGACAGGGTTGCACTCTGTAACCCCCGCATGCTTGTCACCGGGTTGATCATACCCCATATATATAGAATGCTGCAACTTTCACCCATACTTCTGGCCCTTGTTTACGGCGTTATCATGTACCGGTTTTCGGTCTGGCGCACCAATCGGGAGCTCACCGGCCAGTCGCATGAATTGCTTGACCCAAANTTAAAAGTGTTAACCGACCGCATGGCCAAAGCGCTTGAGGTGACNANAATTCGCGTCCATCTTTATGAAATTGATCCGGTCAACGGTCTGGCCGCACCCGATGGTAAAATCTATATCACCCGGGGGTTTTATCGCAAGTTCACCGATGGGCAGGTCACTGCAGAAGAAATGGCCAGCGTGGTGGCCCATGAACTGGGGCATGTGGCTCTTGGTCATTCACGCCGCCGCATGATCGATTTCTCCGGTCAAAACGCGCTCCGAACCGCGCTGGCGATGATCCTGAGCCGGGTCATTCCGGGCATTGGTGGCTGGATCGCAAATATGCTGACAACGCTGTTGGCCGCACGCCTGTCGCGCAGCGATGAATATGAAGCCGACGAATATGCCTCGGCGTTACTGATCAAATCAGGCATCGGCACAGCACCGCAGCGGGAGCTCTTGGCCAAGCTTGAAACCTTGACCAGATCAAACGGTGGCACAGCACCGGCCTGGCTGATGAGCCATCCCAAGACCAAAGACCGGATTGCCGCTATCGAGAAAAACGACGCACGCTGGCGCAAGTGAACCGCTAGCTTTGGCGCCGTCCACGCCAACCCCCACGCCTGCCCCGCGCAGGGCTTGCCTCCAACCCTTCTTTCAGAACATGCGTCATCGGATGATCGGGGTGTGCGCTGCCGTATTGGTTCAAAATCCGCGAGATCACCGCCATAGGTTTCTCGTCGGCCGGCACACCCAGCGACCAGGCCAGAAAAATAGTGCGGCATTCACCATAGGTGATCCCGGCAATATTATACCCCTCTCTTATCAGGGCTTTGGGGTCGTCTATATCGCCCTTCATGGGCCGTCCTCCCTATGGGCTGGCAAAGCCTTGGCAATGCGATCTGCTGCCTGTCGTGCCAGATCGACCAACCGCGATTGCAAACTATCCACATCGCGCACCCCGGTTATCCTAAGCAAGAAATCTCGCCCCGCCTGCCCCATGCCTGACACTTCCAAAGGATGTTCCGATACCAACCTTGCCGCCACTTGTACCCGCCAACAAAGATCGTAAACTTGATTTAAAGCTGTCAAATCCGCGTCATCCAGCCAGCCAATTGCGACAGCACCACGCAAACCAGACGCAACATCAGTCGCAGGCAGCCCTGCCAAAACAGCGCCAGCCTGTGATACCAGTTCCACGTCCAGTAACCGCCCCGGACCTATTTTGACATCCAACGGTCCCACCGGCGCTTTCGCTATAGAAATACGCGCGCGCATATCCGCCACCTCTTGCAACACCATCGCGCGGCGCTGGTCTTGCCCCAGCAAACCAACACGGAAGCTCTCGACATCTGCGGCCAATGCGGAATTTCCAACGATGACACGCGCCCGGCTGAGCGCCAGATGCTCCCAGACCCACGCCTCGTCGCGTTGGTAGGCACGAAAGCTTTTCCAACTGGTGGCAACCGGTCCTTGATTGCCCGAGGGCCGCAATCGCATATCCACCTGATAGACCCGCCCCTCGGCCATAGGCGCTGTCATTGCGGTCACCAATGCCTGGGTCAGCCGCGCGTAATAAAGACGCGCCGCCAGCGGTCTGCGGCCCTCAGAGGCATCCGCGCCATCTGCATCATAGATCACGATCAAATCCAGATCAGAGGCTGCGTTAAGACGCCGTGCCCCCAAAGACCCCATCCCGAGAACAACCGCCCCGCGACCGGGGGGAGCCCCGTGTTTTTCGGCGAATTTCGCCACCACTTCGGGCCAGAGTGCCCTGAGCGTTGCGCCCGCTAGATCGGCATATTGTCGCCCGGCTTGCGCTGCGTCTACCAACCCGCGCAAAGCATGCACACCGACGCGAAAATGCCACTCTTTGCCCCAGCGACGCGCAGCCTCGAGTTTTCTTTCATAGTCCTGCTCTGCCGCCAAAGCGTGAGAAAGCTCAATTTCCAGTCCATGCTCTGCGGGCCAATCTGCAAAGAAATCTCCATCAATCACCGCGTCGAANACCGCCGCGTTACGGGACAGGTGGCGCCCAAGCGCCGGCGCCGTGGTAACGATATCTATCAACAAATCGATCAACTGCGGATTTGCTTCAAACAGCGAAAGCAACTGCACCCCGGCAGGCAGACCAGCCAGAAATCCGTCGAAGGCAATCAAAGCCTCGTGTGGTCTCGCCGCCGTCTGCAAACGGGCCATAATTTCCGGTTTAAGGCGGTTGAAAATCGTCATCGCGCGCTCTGAGCGCAACGCAGGATATTGTGGCCACTGCTCGGTTACGTCGGGTGTATCGTTCTCGAGCACCGCAACGTTAGTCGCATCGGGGGCAAAAAAACTTTCTGTCAACTCATGGACTTCGGCCAGACGGTACATCAAATTTTTCTGCAACTGCTTCACGTCCTGCCCCATAAAACATGCCAAACGTTGAAAATGTTCCACGGCATTAGGCAAACTGTGCGTTTGGGCGTCATTAACCATTTGCAATCGGTGCTCAACCTCGCGGTGCGCGCGATAATGATCGCTCAGCTTCTCCGCTGTATCCTGTCCAACCCAGCCTTTATCTGCCAGAGCCGCCAGTGCGGCCACTGTACCACGCGGGCGCAAAGTTGCATCCCGACCACCCGCAATCAGCTGTCGGGTCTGGGTGAAAAACTCGATTTCACGGATTCCCCCGCGCCCCAACTTTATATGGTGTCCCGGCAGAGTGATTGGCCCGTGCAGCCTTTTGTGGCTGCGGATGCGCAACCGCATGTCATGTGCATCCTGAATTGCGGCAAAATCCAGATGGCGTCGCCACACAAACGGTCGCAAACTTTGCAAAAACTGCCCACCTGCGGCCAGATCACCTGCCGCAGGGCGCGCTTTGATATAAGCGGCCCGTTCCCAAGTTCGGCCTTGGCTTTCGTAATAGCTCTCGGCACCCGCCATCGACATGCACACCGGTGTCACGCCTGGGTCAGGGCGCAATCGGAGATCGGTCCGAAACACATAACCTTCACTCGACAAGTCGCTCAACACCGCAACCATCCGTTTGGTCGCCCGCACAAAAGCCGCCCGCACTTCGGGGTAATCACCACGTTCAAAACGGGTCTCATCAAACAGACAGATCAGATCAATGTCTGACGAATAATTCAACTCGCCAGCGCCCATCTTGCCCATGGCCAAAACCACCATGCCCGCCCCGCTTGCCAGATCACCCTCCGTGACGCCGGGCAATTTGCCACGTTTCAATTCNCCTTCAAGTCCCGCGCGAAGTGCCANCGCGCAGCTGACATCTGCAAACTCGGTCAATATTGAAGTCACAGTCTCCAGCGACCAGACACCAGCCAAATCCGCCAACCCAGTGATCAGCGCAACACGCCGTTTGGCCTGACGCAATGCNACAGAGAGCTTCGCCACAGAGCCCCTGTGCAATTCTGTCAATTGCTCGGCCACCGCAGCTTCGGGATCGTTNAAAGCTGGGACAAGCCAATCAGCCTCTTTTTCGACAAGCGATCTTATATATGGGCTGCACCCACCCGCACCCGCCAATAGTTTGGCCAAATCCCCGTCGGCCTGCGGCACCAATAAAGCTGTTTCCGCCCCCCTTTCGGCTTCAAAAGCCGTGGGCAGACGTGTGATACGCGTACTAAAATCCATATCCCCAAATGGACTGATCCGGGGCGGCAGGTCAATGACCCAGATTGTGCACAGAGAATTTGGCTTCGGCCTGTCAGCACGATTTGGCACCCTGTGGAAGTCCGGAGCCTTCCCGCGCATTGCCCCGGATTGGTTCTAGAGAGACCGCTTAGCAATGAAAACGCCCGATCCGAAATGCCTTGATCCATATACACCAGTACTGCGATTGTTTGGGGTTGGCGCAATGGCTTTGGATTGTTATAATACTACTTAATCCAGAGTAGGACAGTATGCGTCATTCGTTACCGATCGCTCCGCAGTTTTATGTGACTGCGCCCCAGAGCTGCCCGTACCTTGACGAGCAGATAGAGAGAAAGCTGTTCACTGCCCTGCAAGGTGACAATGCCCAAGCGCTGAATGATAGCCTGTCAAAACAGGGTTTTCGACGCTCACAAAATGTCCTTTACCGCCCGTCTTGTGCCAATTGTCAGGCCTGTGTTTCGGCACGTATCGACATTTCGAAATTCGTCCAGTCCAAATCGCAAAGGCGCTGCAAAAAACGCAATCAGAGACTGATCCGGCGTGCAACATCCCCATGGGCCACAGAAGAGCAATACGAACTTTTTCGCAGATACCTTGATTCCCGTCACGCCACGGGTGGCATGGCCGATATGGACGTCTATGAATTTGCGGCAATGATCGAAGAGACCCCGATAAAATCGCGGGTGTTTGAATATACTGACCCGACCGATAACAGCCTTGTTGCGGTTTGCCTAACCGATGTTCTGGATGACGGTTTGAGCCTTGTTTATTCGTTCTATCAACCTGAAAAATACCGAGACAGCCTTGGCACCTATATTATCCTGGATCAAATTGACATTGCCCGGGAAATTGGGTTGCCCCATGTGTATTTAGGCTATTGGGTCAAGGGCAGTGATAAAATGGGATATAAGGCCAGTTATTCCGGTCTGGAAATCTATTTTGAACACGCCTGGCATCCAATGCCAGACGCCGAGAAATTCCAGCACAATACCCAGATTGCCCGCTCAGATCCTATTGCGGAACAAGTTGGTAGGATCAAATTACCAGGCAGTAATCCCATAGGGTAGTCAAAGTTCGCATCCGCTTATGAATGCATCCAGACTGTGATAAAACCATGCGCCATTTCTACGCCTTCAGTCTTCTTGTGCCCAGCTATCAAGCCGGTCTGGATTTTTACGTCGGCGTTCTAGGGTTTTCGGTTATGGAAGATCACCGGATCAACGCATACAAACGGTGGCTGGTGATTGCCCCTGAGACCGAGTGCACAACAAATATCATCCTCGCAAAGGCCACGACTGAGGCACAAATAAGCGCCATAGGTCAACAGACCGGCGGTCGGGTCGGTTTTTTTCTAAACAGCGATAACTTTGACGCCGATTATGCTGCCATGCGCGCGGCCGGGGTGTTGTTTGAGCAAGCCCCCCGTGAGGAATCTTACGGCCGGGTTGCGGTCTGGCAAGATCCGTTTGGAAACCGCTGGGATTTACTCCAGAGAAACAAAGCGTGACCCGCACCAAACGGGTCACACACCTTACAAAGGACTGCCAGAACGGTATCAGTTCGGGATAAGCGAAGGAATAATGGTTACAATCGACGGGAAGAACCACAGCAGCGTGAGTCCAAGGACCTGNATCAAAACGAAGGGGGCAACCCCGCGATAAATATGCCCCGTCGTCACCTCTTTCGGTGCAACCCCGCGCAAATAGAATAACGCAAAGCCAAATGGCGGCGTGAGAAAACTGGTCTGGAGATTGACTGCAACCATAATCGTCACCCATTTGGGATCAAAGGTACCGCCATAGATGACCGGGCCCACGATCGGGATCACAATGTAAATGATCTCAAGGAAATCAAGCACAAATCCAAGCACAAACAACACCAGCATCACGATCAGGAACACCTGAAACTCGCTATCATAGCTTTTGAGGAATTGTTGGATGTAATGCTCACCCCCAAAAGAAATCACGACGAGGTTCAGCAGTTGCGACCCAATCAAAATCGTAAACACCATGCTGGTCACCTTGGCCGTCTCACGCACAACAGGCGACAACACGCTCGTGCGGTAAAGCACCCAACACGCATATAACAGGCCGAACCCTGCGTAGAGATAGGCGGCATAGGCCAAGAAAAACGCCGCCCAGCTTTCTGCGCTGACTTCAGTGGTATTGATCCGCAGATCAAAGTTGATGCCGATCAAGATCATAATCACAACCGCTAGGGTCGAATTGATGATAACCTTGCCTGATCCACCCTCATCGTGCAGTTTTCGATACGCCGCAAGCATGATAGCCCCGGCAGCGCCGAGGGCAGCGGCCGGTGTCGGGTTTGTGATGCCGCCCAAGATCGAGCCCAAAACGGCAACAATCAGTACCAGCGGTGGAAATACCACCCGAATGAGTTCGTTCGAGGCCAGCCTTTGAACAGCTGTGCGGCACCCGTAAAGCGCAATGGCCGTCGGAATCGCCATCAGCACAAAGGTTGCCGTAGCACTGGAAACTGGAGAGATGAGCAAGATATCGGTCAGAATTATCAGAGCTGTGCCGATCAAACCGATCATGATAGGTCTTTGATTGGCCGAGGGGGCAACGCCTCTTGCGGTTGTCAGCATCAAGGCCAGCACAACCGCCAGAGTGGCAATGCCAGATCCGACAGGCGGCGCGTTGTTTACTTTGTCCAATATCGCGTCTGCTAACTCGTCTTTGGACAGTTTGCGGCTCTCTTGCGTACCGCCCGATGATTCTATTTCTGCAGTCTGCTGAACGGCAACATCCCACGCAGCCTGACCATGCAACTCAATCATGGATTCCGCGCATTCTTCGCTCACATTGGTCCGTAATGACGCGCCTTCCCCGACATCGGTATAGCTATCTACCTCAACACTCTGGCTGCCGATCATCCCGACCATGCCCAGCA
>NYVC01000037.1 GCA_002684375.1 Marinovum sp. | reverse complement strand
CCGCGCTCTGTATCTAGACGATATCGTTTGGTCCAAACCCTTGCCAAAGGTGAATGGAACGCACCAGTTCCCCGAAGACATGTCATGAAGATGATCGAAAAACTGGGTCTCATTGCCCTGCGCCGCCTTGATCCGGAACGGGCGCATAGGGTTGCTTTGAAGGCCCTACATATGGGCATTGCCCCCGTAGCTGCCCGCCGCGAGGTGACGTCATCGCGGTTGCAGTGCCACGTCGCTGGCTTACAGCTGGATAATCCGCTTGGGCTGGCTGCCGGGTTTGACAAAAATGCGCAAGCGATTGCGCCACTGGCACGGGCCGGCTTCGGCTTTCTAGAAGTAGGGGCAGCCACCCCGCAGGCCCAGAATGGCAACAGCAAACCGCGTCTGTTTCGCCTGACCGAGGACCGTGCTGTCATCAACCGCTTTGGTTTTAACAATGACGGGATGGTGGCGATTTCCGACCGGATGCAAAACCGCCCGAAAGGCGCGGTGGTTGGTCTTAATCTGGGCGCAAATAAAGACAGCTCCAATCGCGCTGAGGATTTTGCCAAAGTACTGGCCCATTGCGGGCATGCGTTGGATTTTGCCACGGTCAATGTCAGCTCGCCCAACACCGAAAGCCTGCGTGATCTTCAGGGAAAAGCCGCGTTGAGCGCACTGCTGGCCGGTGTATTAGACACCAACAGCGCCCTGCCCCGCCCGCTCCCGATCTTTGTGAAAATTGCGCCGGATCTGGATCGCCACGAACTTGAAGACGTGGCCGAGGTTGCGCTGTCGTCTGGCATAGATGGCATTATCGCTACCAACACAACGCTTAACCGCGACGGATTGCAAAATCGCCACCGCGGCGAAAAAGGCGGCTTGTCCGGTGCACCGCTGTTTGAACGCTCAACGCAGGTTCTCGCCCGCTTGTCAGAGCTGACAGATGGCAATTTACCCCTGATCGGTGTCGGCGGCATCGGCAGCGCCGAAGACGCTTACGCAAAAATTCGCGCCGGCGCACAAGCGGTACAGCTGTATTCGGCGCTGGTCTATGCGGGGCTGTCACTGGTGCAAGACATCACCACTGGCCTTGATGCCTTATTGCAACGCGATGGTTTCAATAACGTCTCCGAAGCCGTAGGAACAGCACGCGCTGACTGGTTGTAGAGATCGCCAAAGGCGACTTGACCCATTCACAATCCGCCTATAGTTGCTACTGTTTTAAAGGCTTGATATTTGAGTATTCGCAATGAGGTCACCTGCAACCACAAAACACATCACAGCAGCCAACCGCAACCAATGGGATGCATCGGCAAAATACCATGAGCAGTCAGATCAATGGTCCGCACTAAAACTGGGTTTTGCTGAAAAGTCTTATTCGGTTCTGGATGATATTGTTTCCGCTGCTTTAACCTCAGCCGGGGTGGACGGCGCCAAGCTTGTGCAAATCGGATGCAACAACGGGCGCGAGATTCTGTCAACCTTTTCCCTTGGCGCGCGCCGGGGGTTGGGGTTGGATCAATCGCAGCAATTTTTACAACAAGCCCAAACACTGCAAGCCATCTCTGGGCATAATTGCCAATTTTTATGTCGCGATATCTATGCATTGCCAAATAATATCGAACAGGATTTTGACATCGCCCTGATTACCATAGGCGTTCTGAACTGGATGCCTGATCTCATCCGGTTTTTTGAAATTGCCGCAGGCCTGTTGCGACCGGATGGCCATATGCTGATTTATGAAACCCACCCCTTTTTAGAGATGTTTGATCCAGAGAGCACGACCCCACACACTCCAACTTTTTCGTAGTTCAAAACACAGCCCCATGTTGAAAGCGGTCTGATCACCTATGACGGTGAAAAAATTGCCAATCCCGGAAAAAGCTATTGGTTTCCCCATCAGCTTGGCGCAATCGTAAGCGCCATCACAGCCGCGGGGCTTCAAATCGCCAAGCTTGAGGAATTCCCTCATTCGATCCGCGAGGTGGAGTATGATATTTTCGCCGGACGATCGGCACAATTGCCCATGAGCTATCTTCTGCAAGCCCGGAAACCCTAAGTGCGGCAGGCTTGGCGACTACAAAACACTATCGCACAGACATCTTACTGGTGTGGGTTCTTGTTGTTCAAACACCCCTTCGCCTTTAGATCCAAACACAAACAAACTTGCCAGCAGACCCGCTATTGCGCCCCTACACGCTCCAAATGAGAAACATCCTTCGGGCCGACATAGATTTCGGGTGCGGCATAATAAGATCAGACAGGGCCGCTTTCAGCGAATGAACTCCCAACCCGTTGACCGATACCCGCTGAGTAAGACCAACAAATGGTCCGCGTTAATTCTTTTATTTGTATCAATAAGATAATTTCACATCTCGCCCTGCAAGCCTTATATCAGGTGACCAGAAGTGGCAGGTCCATTCTTGCGTGCGCGCGATAAAAGGATCTGAACTGGTCACTGTTGCTTTCAAGTCGCTTTTTTCCAATTCATCCAAATGGTGGCTGTTGAACTGCCACTCGTTATTGTCGATAGATACTCGCACGTTTTGATAGGCAAACTCCGCCAATATCGTCTGTACTGCCACCTTGATTTCTCGCCTTTCTTTCTCAAATGCGGAAACGGAAAAAGCTTTCCTTCACTGGGCCAATGTCGAAGAACTCTGTCGGTGTTTTAACTGCATTGCAAAATTCCTTGGCGCTTAACAGGCCATAGTCAGCATGAGACCAACTATGATTACCGCCGTGATCCCCACCTTTCACAAAAGCGTTCAAGGCTGGAACACTGTACCTATACATATGTTTTCTAGCAGCAAACCCAGTCGCAATAATGGTCTTACCCCTGAGGTCCTGATTGATGTACCGAACGAATGATAAACCTTCGAACGGCGCTGTTCGACGCGGCAAAACAAAGGGCAAATCATCAAGTGTGGTCAATATTTCATCGGCCCAGACAAGCGTTAGCAGCAATAAAATGACAGCGACGACCAGACTGCTCAAAACACATTATTTCGAATTAGATTTCCCAATATTTTTAAAAACAGGCTTATACGTGCCCAGTTGGTAATGTAACCTATTCAGAATGTGGACTTTTTCACCGAAGCACAAAGGCCTGTCAATGCAGGGCGGCTTGTTCAAGCGCCCGGTAGCGCAGGCCAAGTGTCAGCCCCCGCGCCACAAACGAAACCAGCAAAGCCATCCAAAGGCCATGGTTGTCCAAAGATGGCAACAGACACAAAACCGCCAAAGCATAGATGACAAAACTGACAAACATCATGTTGCGCATGTCGCGGCTGCGGGTTGCTCCGACGAAAATTCCATCCAGAATGAACGGTCCGACAGCCAAAAGTGGGGCGATCACCATGTAGGGCAGATAGTCACGAGCCACCAGGCGGACCTCGGGCGCGGTGGTCATGATGTCGATAACCGCGCCTCCAAACAGTGAAAATCCAAGCGCGAGAGCCAGCGCGCTGATGCCTCCCCAAACGCCTGCCAACAGCGCTGCGCGCCGCACTTGGTGACGTAATCGAGCCCCAAACGCCTGTCCAACAAGCGCTTCTGCGGCAAAGGCAAACCCGTCCAGGCCGTGGGCGGCAATCTGTAAAAACTGCAACAGCACCTGATTGGCCGCCAANGTCACATCGCCAAAATCNGCGCCNAGAAATAAAAACGACACCNTAATTATTTCCAANAGCAGNGANCGAATCAAAATATCNCGGTTAACAGACCACATCAGGNTCAGACGCGCACGATCAAACACCTGTGACCAGTCGCGCCACAGTGGCGTGATAAAAGTGTGGCGGCACAGCCAAATCGCCAGAGCAAGTCCACTCCATTCAGCTACAAACGTTGCAATCGCCACACCTTCGACGCCCCAACCCAAACCCAGTACAAACCACAGGTCCAGTGCCACATTTAAGCCGTTCATCCACAATTGGATCACCAGCACCGCGCGGGTGCGTTCCTGCGCCACCAACCAGCCTGTGATACCAAACATCGCAATCGCCGCCGGGGCACTAAAAATCCGAATGGTCAAATATTGACTGGCCAGATCTTCGACCTCAGGCGACGCCGGCGACAACTGGAATGCAAGCCAAAAAAGCGGCTGTTGCAAGATCACAAACACCACGCCACCACCGCCACCCAGTAATAGAACCCGTGTCAAAAGTGCGGCCACTTCGCCATGCTGACCCGCCCCCAAGGCCTGACTGGCTATTCCGACAGTCCCCATCCGCAAGAAGCCAAACAACCAATAAAACGCGCCGAGAATAATCGCCCCAATTCCGACAGCGCCAATCGGTGCCGCTGCTCCCATTTGACCCACCACTGCGGTGTCAACAGCGCCCAGAATAGGCAGGGTCACATTGGCCAGAACAACTGGCAGCGCAATGTTTAAAACCCGCCTGTGGGTGACCGCTGCGCGATCATCCCCCATGCGCTCAGGCCTTATCAGGCATTAAAAAATGCCCGGTTGCCTGGGTGAACAGTCGCGTGCGCTTGTCCTGCCACGCCTCGACATTCACCGACGCATAGCGACGCCCCGAGCGCGCCACTCGCGCCCTTGCATAGGCATCGCGTGGCAAACCAGACCGCAGATAATCAACCGTAAAATCGATGGTTTTGGGCAAACGTGGCAGTTTCCCCGCTTCGAGCGTTGCCAAATCGAGAACGCCAGATTCCATATCTGCCCAGATTAGCGACCAACTCAGCTCAATAATCGCTGTGATCTCAAGAAAGGCCGCAATCGCCCCTCCGTGCAACGCCGGCAGTATCGGATTGCCGATCAACTTGTCGTCAAACCGTAAAAGGGCCGTTAATTCATCGCCTCGCCGGTCAAATTCAACCCCAAGAAACTGAATATAAGGCACGCCTTGCACCAGCGCATTGAGTGCTGCATCACGGCGCTTTTTGACCTGCTGAACCGGTTCAGGATGGCGTCGCTTGAAAGAGGGCTCGGCGCTCATGAAACACGCCCCTCGACGGTAAAAGCACCCGTCGCCGTCGCAACAGGACGGGTTTTATCATCATCAAAAGCGTTAGCGCGCACAAAGGCCACCGAGCGCGTAACCCTGTAACACACAGCGCGGGTGGACAGCGCCTGCCCCGGCGTCGCAGGCCGCATATAGTCAATGCGCAAATCTATCGTCGCCGTGCCGCTTGCACAAGCCGGATGACTGATCACCGCAGCACCACAGCAGGTATCCATCAGCGTTGACACGGCGCCCCCATGGATCACCCCAGTTTCGGGATCACCAACAAAACGTGTGTCATAGGGCATGGTCATCTCGGCCTCTCCGTCGCCAAGATCGATAAAAGCCATACCCAGCGCAACCGCATGCGGAATAGCTTCCATGAACTGTCGGGCAATTTTGGTCTTGTCGGTCGCCATCTTGAAACCCCATCATTTGTCTATCTATAAGGCTCTCTTGCACAAATTTGCAAACCTCTATGTTGCCCTTGCCAAGCCTTCGCCTTAGTTTGGGCGGAAGGGAGAGAAGTCATGTCTGATCCGCGTCTAACGTTCAAAGAAATGTGCGCAAAATATGACGTCACACCGCGTACGCTGCGTTATTATGAATATATTGAGCTGTTGCAACCCGATCGCGAGGGCAGAGCGCGATTCTATGGCCCACGCGAATGCGCCCGCATGACGCTGATTCTCCGTGGACGCAGGTTCGGTTTTCAATTGGAGGAACTCCGGCAGTGGCTGTTGATGTATGAAAAAGAAGGTACCGTCGCGCAGATGAAAGCTTGGATTGAGATGGCTGACCGACAGTTGGTTGACCTCGCCATGCAAAAAGAACAGTTGCAACACGCCATGGATGAATTGCAATCACTCCGCAACGAAACCATTCAGGATTTAGAACGCAAAGCCTAATCAACCGGAATGGATAAAACGTCAGAGAGCGCCCATGCGGTCAGCCACAACTTTACGCTTACGTCAACGACAGAACTATGATAGGAGGTATCAAAGGTTCGGTTTTTCAATGCCGAAATCAATTCACCACGGAGCCAGATCAAAGAGACCACAATGGCTAACGAAATGATGACGATCCAGCAAATGAGTGCAGATTTCGAGGTAACGCCTCGGACACTGCGGTATTACGAATCGATCAAATTGTTATGCCCACTGCGCTCCGGACAGCATCGTCTGTTTAACAAGCGCGACCGCGTCCGACTCAAATTGATACTGCGCGGGAAACGATTTGGTTTCAGCTTGGAGGAAATCCGCCAGTTGCTCGACCTGTACGAAATAGGCGATCAGCAACATACACAGTTTCAGCGAACCTATGAACTTGCCCAATCACGTCTTCAAATTATGGAAAAACAGCGTGCCGAATTGGACGAGACCATCCATGAATTAAAACATCTGCTTAAAGAGGCCCGCGCTCACGGTACCAAAAATGGTTGGGTTGAAAGCGGCGATTTAAATTAAGCGAACATAAATATTTTTATACTGGAGTACAAATGCCAGAGTATGCAGCACCCGCAAAAGAAATTGAGTTTATTTTATTTGAAGTGATGAACATCGCCGCCTCGTCAATTCCCGGTTACAGTGAGATTGACCCGGCATTGGTGGCCGCCTTGGTGCATGAAGTCGGAAAAATATCCACCGATATTTTACTACCCCTAAATGCGCACGGCGATACAGAAGGCTGCCGACTTGACGCCGGGATCGTACACACGCCCAGCGGCTTTGGCACCGCATTCAAAGCAATACGAGACGGTGGCTGGAGCGGTATTGATCTGCCCGAGATCTATGGCGGTCAGGGCATGCCCTATTTGATGGGAACGATCACCAATGAAATATTTTCATCAGGCAATCAATCTTTGGCCATGTTTCAGGGCCTTACTCACGGGGCCGCCTCAGCGATTCTAGCGCATGGCACCGAGGCGCAGAAAGCCACCTACCTTCCACCCATGGTCGCCTGTGACTGGACTGGCACAATGAACCTGACGGAACCACAATGCGGCACTGATCTTGGATTGATGCGCACCAAAGCAGTCCCGCAACCCGATGGCAGCTATCATATCACTGGGCAGAAAATCTTTATATCGGCCGGCGACCATGATTTGGCTGAAAATATTATCCATCTGGTCTTAGCTAGAATTCCTGGGGGACCAGACGGAATCAAAGGGGTGTCCCTATTTATCGTACCCAAAGTGATGGTAAATAGCGACGGCTCTCTGGGTGAGCGCAACGCCGTCACCGCGGGCAAGATCGAAACCAAGATGGGCCTGCACGGCAATCCCACGTGCGTAATGAACTATGACGGCGCCACCGGCTATCTTTTGGGTGAACCCCACAAAGGCATGCGCGCAATGTTCACCATGATGAATGAGGCGCGCTTGGGCGTCGGAGCACAAGCCATCGCACAGGCCGAAATCGCCTATCAAAACGCAGTTTACTATGCCAAAGACCGGCTGCAGGGCCGTGCCGCATATGGCGCGCAGAACCCCAAAGGCCCTGCCGACCCGATAATCGTGCATCCCGATATAAGGCGCGCGTTACTGGATCAAAAAAGCTATCTGGAAGGTGGGCGGGCGCTCTTGCTTTGGGGTGCTGAGCTAATTGATCGCGCACAGCGCTCACAAGACGAAGCCGCTTTGGGTTTAATCTCGCTGCTCACCCCGGTGATCAAAGGTTTTCTCACCGACGAGGGCTACAAGATGACTGTTAAGGCACAACAGGTTTTTGGCGGCTACGGCTATATAGAAGGGGCGGGCATGTCACAATTCACCCGCGATGCCCGCATTACGATGATCTATGAGGGTGCCAACGGGGTGCAGGCGCTTGATCTGGTGGGGCGAAAACTTGGCCAAGAGGGCGGGCGCCATATCCGCGCCTTTATCAATATCGCAACCAGTTTCATCGACAGCCATAAAGGCGAGGACCCGCAATTTGAAAAGACGTTCACAGCCCCGCTCGCCGCGGCTCTGAAAGACCTGCAATCGGCCAGTTTATTTTTCATGCAACATGCCCCGAAAGACCCCGATACCGTTTTGGCAGGGTCTTATGACTTCATGCACCTGTTTGGACATACCTGTATGGGCCTGATGTGGGCCCGCATGGGGTTGGCGGCGCATAAAGCCTTAAAAAACGACCCCTCTGACGCAGCGTTTTACAAGACGAAACTGACGACAGGTCGCTATTACATGTCCCGGCGTCTACCCGCCACCGCCCTACACCTGCGACGGATCGAAAGCGGTGGTGCGATGGTAATGGCGCTGAACGAAACTGATTTCTAACACAGGGATAAAAGATTGAACGAAGTGCGTCACAAAACTTTGTCCCAGCGGTGGTGTTTTGACACAAACTCGACCAAGCGGTACAAACCCTGCTGATACCGCGCGACAGACAAACCTTAACGGCGCAAGGGCGTCAACAGGTGCGGTAAGGACCAAATTTAAGGAGATATTTCATGCAGTCTGCGTGGATGAGCGACGAACATAAAATGCTGGCCGATATGACGGAAAAATTCATTCATGACGAATGGGTGCCACATTTTGACCGTTGGCGCGATCAAGGTGAAATGGACCCTTCCACATGGCAGCAAGCCGGTGAGCTGGGTCTGCTTTGCCCCTCAATTCCAGAAGAATACGGCGGCCCCGGAGGAGATTTCGGCCACGAGGCGGTCATTCTCATGGAGGGGGCTCGCTCAAATCTTGCAAGCTGGGGCCACGGCATCCATTCGGGAATCGTCGCGCATTACATTTTCTCTTACGGGACCGAAGAACAAAAACAACGCTGGTTGCCAAAAATGATCTCTGGTGAGATTGTCGGTGCACTGGCCATGACCGAACCCTCGGGCGGGTCAGACGTACAAGCGCTTAAGACCAAAGCGGTTAAAGATGGCAATGTCTATCGCCTCAGCGGGCAAAAAACCTTTATCACCAACGGCCAACACGCCAATTTAATCATTGTTGCTGCCAAAACAAACCCCGAAGAAAAGGCCAAGGGCATGTCGCTGATTGTGCTTGAAACTGATGGTGCAGAAGGATTTCAACGCGGCCGCAATCTCGACAAGATTGGCCTGAAGGCCGGCGACACTTCAGAATTATTTTTCGACAATATTGCCATTCCGCCCGAAAACTTGTTGGGCGGCGAGGAAGGCCAAGGCTTTTATCAGATGATGAAACAACTGCCGCAGGAGCGGTTGATCATCGGCTGTGGCGCGGTCGGAGCGATGGAGGGCGCAGTCTCGCGCACCATCCAGTACTGCAAAGAGCGCGAGGCCTTTGGTGGCCCTTTAACCCAGTTTCAGAACACCCGGTTCAAACTGGCAGAAGTGAAGACAAAAACCACCGTGTCTCGGGCCTTTCTTGACGAATGTATCACCGAGCATCTCAACGGAAACCTGACCGTCGAAAAGGCGGCTATGGCAAAATACTGGCTGACTGATACGCAAGGTGAAGTCATTGATGAATGTTTGCAGTTGCATGGCGGCTATGGTTACATGCAGGAATATGACATTGCCGAAATGTGGACGGACGCGCGCGTGCAACGGATTTACGGCGGCACAAATGAAATTATGAAAGAATTGATTGCGCGCTCTTTATAAGTGAAAAAGCGGGATTTTGGCGCAACGCCTGCTGCTCCGCCGAAATATTCAAAAAGCCGCCCTCAGAGCGTCTGAACGTTAATTACCGGCCGCCATTGGCCCTAAATATCCAAATAGGAGTGACCATGACCCTAAAATTGCATTGCTTTGGTGAAAGCGGTCACAGCTATAAAGCCGCGCTTGCTTTGGAAATGAGCGGTCTTGACTGGACGCCAGTGTTCATCGATTTCTTTTCCGGCGCCACCCGCAGCGCAGACTATCACACGACACTCAACCCGATGGGCGAGGCACCAGTGCTGATTGACGGAGAGATCAGACTGACACAATCTGGCTTAATTCAAAACTATATCAGCGAAAAGACCGGTAAATTTGGCGGTATCAATGCCGCCGAACGCCGCGAAATCCTGCGCTGGGTGCTTTGGGACAATCATAAACTCTCATCCAATGCCGGCGCGTTGCGCTTTATGATGAATTTCCTGCCCGAAGCAAAGCGGTCAGCCGATGTAATCGGCTATTTGGGCGGTCGGTTGAAAGCGTCCTACAAGGTGCTGGACACTCATCTTGAGGGCCGCAACTGGATCGTATCCGATACCCTAAGCAACGCCGATCTGACCTGCTGTGGCTATCTTTATTACCCCGAACCTTTTGGATTTACCCGCCAAGACTGGCCTAATATTGACCGCTGGCTCGATAATATTGCCGCCAAACCCGGCTGGAAAGCCCCCTATGATCTGATGCCCGGTAGCCCTGCTGACCGCGCGTAAACGGAGATTATCATGACCGACGCCTATATCTATGACGCCCTGCGCACCCCTCGCGGCAAAGGCCGCAAAGACGGTGCTCTGCACGAATTGTCTGCGCTGCGGCTGTCTGCGCAAACGCTGAATGCATTAAAAGAACGTAACAATCTTTCCGGTCACGCAGTAGAGGATGTGGTTTGGGGCAATGTTACCCAAGTGGGCGAACAGGGCGGTTGTCTGGCACGCTCGGCGGTGCTGGCCTCGGATCTGGATCAATCGATCCCCGGCTTGGCGATAAACCGGTTTTGTGCCTCAGGGCTTGAGGCGGTCAATCTGGCGGCCAATCAGGTGCGCGGTGGCGCCGGCAACGGCTATATTGCCGGCGGCGTTGAAATGATGGGCCGCGTTCCAATGAGCAGCGACGGCGCTGCAATTGCCGTTGACCCAAGCCTCGCAATGGAGACGTATTTTGTTCCTCAGGGCATCAGCGCAGACCTGATCGCCACGCAATACGGATTTAGCCGCGATGACGCCGATGCGTTTGCGGTTGAATCCCAACGCCGCGCCAAATCCGCCTGGGAAGATCAGAGGTTCGACAAATCGGTCATGACCGTGCAGGATCAAAACGGTTTGACGATCCTTGATCGGGACGAATACATGCGTCCAGAGACCAATATGCAAAGCCTCGGGGCGTTAAAGCCATCGTTCAAAGATATGGGCGAGACGATGCCCGGTTTTGATAAAGTCGCTCTCATGCGGTATCCACATCTGCAACGGATTGACCATATTCACCACGCAGGCAATTCATCCGGAATCGTCGATGGCGCAGCCGCATTGCTGATTGGCAATAAGGCCTTTGGGCAAGAACACGGGCTGACCCCACGCGCGCGCATTCGCGCCACGGCAAAAATTGGAACTGACCCCACTATTATGCTGACCGGACCGGTGCCGGTGACCGAAAAAATCCTGAAAGATGCGGGCATGAACATCGGAGACATTGATCTGTTCGAGGTCAATGAAGCCTTCGCCGCGGTGGTGTTGCGCTTTATGCAGGCCTTTGATGTCGACCACGACAAGGTCAACGTCAACGGCGGATCCATCGCTATGGGCCATCCGCTCGGCGCCACGGGGGCGATCATCCTTGGCACGCTGCTTGATGAGTTGGAACGCAGTGGCAAAAGCACCGGACTGGCGACACTGTGTATCGCATCCGGCATGGGTGCCGCGACAATCATCGAGCGGGTTTAATGCCAAAAACCGCCATACCTGAGCTGCAAACCGAGGTGCCCAAACCGCATCCGGTTTTGGGATGCCTGCTTGGTGCTTACGATTATAGTATCATCGGCGAGGCTGGTGGCCTGACGCAGTTTGGCGTCCATATCGAAGTCCTGCGCCCGGGGTCAAAATCATCGCTGCGCCACTGGCACGAAACCGAAGATGAAATGATTTATATGCTCTCAGGCGAGGTGGTTCTCATCGAAGAAACTGAAACCCGCTTGTGCAAGGGCGATGCCGCCTGTTGGCCTGCAGGTGCGGCCACCGCCCATTGTCTTGAAAACCGCAGCGATGCCGATGCCAGCTATTTGACCATCGGCACCCGCAATCGAGTAGATACAATTCATTATCCAGATCACAACCTGATCACCCACAAGGATGGAGCAGCGCGCCGCTACAGCCAAAGCGATGGCAGCCCCTACCCCGAGAGGACCTCAAAATGACAGATTTTACGCTCACCAAAGAGACCAATGGCATTGCAACAATCATTTGGGATTGCGAAGGCAAGGCGATGAACATCATGACCATAGACGCCCTGCAGGCCTTGAACGGTTTGATCGACACCGCCTTGGCCGATGACGCCATCAAGGGTATCATCATCACCAGTGCAAAACCCGACTTTGCCGCCGGTATGGATCTAAACGTATTGGGCGCGATGACATCGCACGCCGGCCATACGCCGGCAAACGCATTATTTTCAGCCATCTCGGGTATCCACGCGATGCTGCGCAAGATTGAACGCGCCGGTATGGATCCCCAAACAAACAAGGGCGGCAAACCGATCGCCAGCGTCTTACCCGGCACGGCCCTTGGTATCGGCTATGAGCTGCCTTTGGCGACCCACAGAATTTTTGCCGCCACCAATCCAAAGGCCAAAATTGGCCTGCCTGAAATCATGATTGGCATCTTTCCCGGGGCCGGCGGCACAACACGTTTGACGCGGAAAATGGGTGCAATGGCCGCAGCCCCCTATCTTTTGGAGGGCAAGACATTATCACCCCAAAAGGCCAAATCGGCGGGATTGGTAGATGTGGTTTGCGACGACCCGATGGCCGAGGCCCGCGCCTGGGTGTTGCAGGCAAAAGACGCCGATCTGGTTAAGCCCTGGGATGCAAAGGGCTATAAAATGCCCGGTGGCACCCCCTATCATCCAGCAGGTTTCATGACATTCGTCGGGGCTTCTGCGATGATCAACGGCAAGACCCAAGGCGCGTTTCCCGCGGCCAAGGCCCTGTTGAGCACCGTCTATGAAGGCGCGCTGGTTGATTTTGATACCGCGCTAAAAATCGAGGCGCGGTGGTTCACCAATATTTTGATGAATCCAAGTTCCTCAGCGATGATCCGCAGTTTATTTGTTAATAAAACTGCGCTGGAAAAGGGCGCGGTGCGGCCACAGGGTATTGCCGATCAATCAGTCAAAACCGTGGGTGTATTGGGCGCGGGTATGATGGGAGCCGGTATTGCGCTGGTCTCGGCGATGGCAGGGATAAAGGTGATTTTGATCGATCAGCAGCAACAGGCTGCCGATCGCGGCAAAGCCCATAGTGCCAACTATATGGACAAGGGCATCAAGCGCGGCAAAGCCACCGCCGAAAAGAAAGCCGCCGTGCTGGAGCTTATCACTGCAACAACCGATTACGCCGCGCTCAAAGACGCCGACCTGATTATCGAGGCGGTTTTCGAAGACCCCACAATCAAAGCCGGCGTCACCAAAGCGGTTGAAGAGGTTATCCCAGCCGATTGCATTTTTGCCTCGAACACCTCGACCCTGCCAATCAGCGACTTGGCCAAAGCCTCAGGCCGGCCAGATCAATTTATCGGCATCCATTTTTTCAGCCCCGTGGAACGCATGGCACTGGTCGAGATTATCAAAGGCAAACAAACCGGTGACCGAGCTGTTGCCAAAGCACTGGATTACGTCCGACAGATTCGCAAGACGCCCATCGTGGTCAATGATGCACGGTTTTTCTATGCCAACCGCTGCATTATACCCTATATAAACGAAGGCATTCGCATGGTGTCAGAAGGCGTCGCACCGGCGCTGATCGACAATGCAGCAAGAATGCTGGGCTTCCCTGTGGGACCATTGCAACTGGTTGATGAGACCTCGATCGATCTTGGCGCAAAAATCGCACGGGCCACCAAAGCGGCGATGGGCAATGCCTATCCTGACGGGGCGGTGGATGACGTGATTTTCAAAATGGAGGATCAGGGCCGTCTGGGGCGCAAAGTCAAAGCCGGTTTTTTTGCCTATGACGAGAATGGCAAAAGACTGGGATACTGGGATGGTCTGGGCGATCACTATCCATTATCCGCCACGCAACCCGAATTGACCGATGTGCAGCACAGGCTGATGTTCGCGCAAGTTCTGGAAGCCGTCAAAGCGCTGGAAGAGGGCGTGTTGATGGATATCCGGGAAGGTGACGTCGGGGCGATTCTTGGCTGGGGCTTTGCCCCCTGGAGCGGTGGGCCGTTGTCTTGGTTGGACATGCTTGGCACCCCTTATGCCGCCGAGCGCTGTGATCAACTGCAAGCCGCCTTTGGGGACCGCTTTGGTTGCCCGTCTCTATTGCGCGAGATGGCCGCAAAAAATCAAAGCTTTTACGGTCGCTTTGGTACGGCTGACCAAGTCGCTTAAGCATCTTACAAACCGCCATCACATACAAAAATTTGGAATCAGGGGCTGGTTCGACTGACAGGGAATTTAAATGCCATATATGTCTATTTTACGAAGTATGTCTGTTTTACGTTTTCGCTATTTTGTGTTTTCTCTGGCGCTTGGCTATTGGCTCTATCAATTTACCACCACCAATTATGATACTGTTGGGTGGCAGTTTCGCCATTTAACCTTTTGGGGGCTCACCGGCGCGGTCTATGTCGCGTGGTTGATGCTGTCGCTCAGCCGCAAAGGTCTGCCCCCCGCCCATAATTCTCTTGTCTCATCGGTGGCGGTACTCAATGCCATGGTTGTGTTTTTATATTGGAAGCTGTATTTTATCGATCCATCGCTGGTGAATGGCAACGGACCCATTGTTTGGCATCAGGAATATTATCTGCATCTTTGCGGCCCATTGCTTATGATCATAGATGCGCTGTTCCTGAACCGGTCTTTTAAGCACAGCCTACGAGGCGTGTTGATGACCATTATGATTTGTATCGCCTATATTATATGGTCGGAAGCCATTGTGGGGCCCTTCAATATTGAGCCCGTTGGCAGCGTGACTTCGGGTTTGCCATATCCCTTTCTTAACGATATGATTTTCACGGAAAGGGCACTATTTTATGCCACTACAATCGCTACTGCCTTGATGATATATGCAGGTTTCTGGCTGTTCGGCAAGCTGTTGCCCAGACTGATCGGTCAAAAATTTCTATGACAGTTTCAAACTGCAGAGGTTTAA
>NYVC01000036.1 GCA_002684375.1 Marinovum sp. | reverse complement strand
ATCCATAAAACCCTCATTCTGATCTCCTAAAGAATACAAAATTTACCACTGTGAGAAAATCCTGAATTGTGCAGAGGTCTTAAATAGTGAAAGCCCGTATTAATTCTAAAATCCCATCTCTGGGCTTGTCACGCTTTTGCATCGGATCTACTGCGAGTTGGAGTTGAACCTGCGTATCGGACCGCGAAAGCGGCTAAAACGCCCCAAGCCAGACGCGTTGGTCGTGCCAGAAGACTCAAACCAGACTTGGTCCATGGATATCATGCAAGATCAGTTTGCAGATGGTCGCAAGTTCCGAACTCTCGATGTATTTCACGAAGACTACGCAGGTGCTCTAAGCCTGCAAGCTAATGTCATTTGTATGGCCCAGAATACATCAATGGTTTGCTTAAAGCATGGGCTGAGGCACGCAGCATTCATATCTAATACATCGAGGCAGGCATGCCGTAACAGAATGCGTATATCGACCGCTACAATCGCATACACCACGAACAGTTGGATCAGAACATCTTTAAAATAATACAGGAGGTACAAGATCAGGCCGCGAAATGGTTTTGGACTTACAACAACGACCGGCCCAACTTGGCCATTGGCGGGGTCACACCTGCAATGAAACTGAAAATNGCCGCGTAGTTCTTCCAGCGGACCCCATTAAAAACGGGGATTACCCACCCAGCCNACTACCTGCACGAAATCACTGACGGCTTTCAAGCAAAACGGATCCTCGATGCCTAAATCGGGTTCTACAACTCCCATNGGCTCACAGGGCTGTTGATAAGGGTACGCTNGACACAGCATAATTCACCCAAACCGAGAGACGAAACCCAACCTGATGCATATTAGACCAGCCGCAAACCTGTCCGGGAAAGCAAAACCGCTTCAACTTTGACTCAAAACAAATATTTAGCTCTATAGTCAATCTCTTTAGTTNTAAAAANNCTTAAAGTATATAAATCTATAGCTTAATATCGAACATAAAAGAGATGATAAATATTAAATTAAAACAATTGNTTATAACATTTNNGACCTATCTTTGTCGCCGCCTCATGTAATTTTCATTTTTTTGTATTGATATTCTGACAATTTGAATCATNTTAGNNTNAGCGGAAAACAGCCTACTGCAAATTTTCCCTGNGGCTAACTTAGTTTCGCGAANTTTCTAGGAGGAAAAACAATGAAANACACCTACGGTCGAATNAAATTAGCGTTGGCCAGCGCCGCACTATTANTCACACCATCTTTGGCCTCTGCGAGCGCCAATTTAGAATCCGACGATTTTGTTGGTATCTCATTCTGGCTGATTTCCATGGCCCTCGTGGCTGCCACGGCATTCTTCTTTATGGAGACCCAGCGCGTNNAAGGNAAATGGAAGACGTCGCTGACCGTCTCCGGCCTTGTGACCCTCGTNGCAGCTGTGCATTACTTCTACATGCGCGATGTCTGGGTGGAAACAGGTGCAACACCCCTCGTTTATCGCTATATCGACTGGTTGATCACAGTGCCGCTGTTGATGGTAGAATTCTATCTGATCTTGCGTGCGATCACCACGGTCTCTGGTGGCGTTTTCTGGCGCTTGATGATCGGTACGATGGTCATGCTGGCCGCAGGTTACATGGGCGAGGCAGGGTACATCAACGCAATGCTTGGCTTTATCATCGGGATGGCTGGTTGGGCCTATATTCTGTATGAAATCTTCATGGGTGAAGCGGGTCAAGTTGCGTCCGAACAGGCACCTGAATCTGTACAGTCAGCCTTTGTGACAATGCGTTGGATTGTGACCATTGGNTGGGCAATCTATCCGATTGGCTATTTCATGGGCTACTTCACCGGGGCCGGACCTGAAGCATCGGCCAACTCGCTGAACATTATTTACAACCTTGCAGACGTTGTGAACAAAATCGCGTTTGGTGTTATCATCTGGAACGTTGCTGTGACAGAATCCGACAAAGCCAGCTCTTAAGAGCGGTGGTGAGGTGGCCTTTGGGCCACCTCATTTACACCTGTAATCAGTATATCTGACAAAGAGGATGTATGGCTTATGGCTGGTGATTTAAGACAGGTTCCTAACCTGCAGCTATTTCAAAATGAGTNGGCGTTGGATTTGCCCGGNGATGCGGCGGATACCCTACATAACTTTATTCTGTGCAGACTGCCGAAACCTGACACCGCCTTGGCCGAAGCTGCGCGACACCATTTCGCCAAACCTGGTAAAATGTTGCGAGCGAAAATGGCTTTACGAGCNGCGAAAATATTGAAAATTGATGCCGCNGCTGCGTTGCACTGGGCTGTCGCCATCGAAGTCCTGCACAATGCTTCGCTTATTCACGATGATATATGTGATGGCGATCAACTGCGCCGAGGGCGCCTNTCGGTNTGGTCCAAGTACGGACGCAATGTTGCGTTNACATTGGGAGATTGGCTAATCGCGCTTGCATTTGAACTGGCCGCCGAGGCGGGCCAGCGGGCGCAGACNCCGTCATTGGTGAAAATACTGGCCCAGCATATGGCCACAACAACCGCCGGNGAAGCCGCCGAGTTTTCCCTGCATACTGGCCTTGATTGGGACCGGTATCTCAAAATTGCTGCCGATAAGACCGCCCCATTATTAACTGCTCCGCTGGAAGGCGTGGCGGCTATGGCGCTACACGGAAATGCAGCCGCTGCGATTGGGTCGTATTTTCGCAGCCTTGGGACAGCCTATCAAATAGCCAACGATATATTGAACTTTCGGGCCTTGGACGGCGCGGCCGATCTTGGGTCTGANCTGGCCCGACGCGCCCCAAATGCAGTGGTTGTCCAGTACCGGCAGACCCTTTGTGCTGAGCGCTTGGCAGCTTTTGATGATTGGTGCGTTCTGGGGTCTTTGGATAATCTAAAAACGTGGCAAAACAATATTTTGCAATCGGATGCGCTGGCCCTCAGCGCTCATGAGATGCACAACGCACTGGAGCAGACCGCTTTGTATGCNCAGGCATTGCCGGTTGGTTTNATCGAGGCTATTTCCCCTGTGCAATCGCTGTTGACGCAGGTATGCATGAGATCTGTCGCGCCGGTGAACTGCTGACGCGCAAGGCGAGGCATTCAAACAATGACTTTACAGGACCTTGAACATGCTCCGCAGGCTGANGCGTCTTCTATGGGCAGCGTTCTCGTTATCGGAGCCGGTTTCGGCGGTATAGCGGCGGCGCTACGCATGCGGGCAAAAGGCTTCGAGGTCACGCTGGTTGATCGGTTGCAGGCGATTGGTGGGCGGGCCCAAGTATTTGAGCGCGGCGGCTTTCGTCATGACGCTGGCCCGACAGTGATCACTGCGCCGTTTTTATTTGACGAATTATTTGAGCTGTTTGGTGAAGACCGCAGTGACTATGTCGAATTTCGGGCGCTTGACCCATGGTACCGGTTTTATTTTCATGGTGGACGCCAATTTGACTATCGCCGCACGGTCGAGGACACCAACGCAGAAATCAGAAAGTTTGAACCGGCAGACGTTGCGGGCTATGCGCGCTTGCTGGAAACGTCAAAAGCCATCTTTGAGGTCGGCTTTGAAAAACTGGCGGANCGGCCGTTNCACAAGATCAGAACCATGCTGGCGCAAATCCCCAGCTTGCTGCGTTTGAAAAGTTATCATTCGGTTGCGGGGATTGTGAAACGCCACCTCAAACACCCGTTGCTGCGTCAGGCGTTTTCGATTCATCCGCTGCTGGTGGGAGGCAATCCTTTTACCACGACCTCGATCTATGCGTTGATCCATTACCTTGAACGTCGTTGGGGCGTATTTTTCTGTATGGGTGGCACCGGCCACCTTGTGGGTGCGTTGCACGCGCTTTTGTTGCGGGTTGGGGTGCAGGTTGAACTGGGGGTTGATATTGCCCAGATCACGCTGGAAAATGGCCGTGCAACCGGGGCAGTCGCCGAAGACGGGCGAGTGTTTCATGCCGAAAGGGTGATTTGCAACGGCGATCCTCCAACGGTCTATGCCCAGATGCTGCCCGCTGGCGGTAAACGCCGCAAACGTTTGGCACCGGACAAGCTAACGCAGTATTCTATGGGGCTGTATGTCTTGTTTTTTGGGACCACACGGCAATATCCAGATGTCGCGCATCACACCATCTGGATGGGGCCACGCTATAAAGAGCTGTTGGCCGATATCTTTGATAAAAAAATACTCGCTGATGATTTCTCGCTTTATGTGCACCGGCCCACCGCGACAGATGCCAGTTTTGCACCCGAGGGCTGCGACAGTTTTTATGTTCTTTGCCCAGTGCCAAATCTGCGCGGTGACGTTGATTGGGCCACAAAAGCTCCTGAGTTGCGGGACCGTATTGTGGCGGCTTTGTCTGACACTATCATGCCCGATCTCGAACAGGTGATCAGCGATGATTTCTGGATGACGCCCGAAGATTTCAAGGCCGATTACCGCTCCATGCACGGTGCGGGGTTTTCTATAGCGCCGATCTTCACTCAATCGGCTTGGTTTCGGTATCACAACCGTGATCCGCATATTCCCAACTTGTATTTTTCTGCGGCCGGTGCGCATCCCGGTGCTGGCATGCCGGGGGTGCTGTGCTCGGCAAAAGTTGTTGAGACTTTGATCGATGAAGAACTGCAAGAGCGCGCTTAATATGACCGGCTNTCGCGTGAGGTCCCGTCTATGAGCAGTAACGAGANCCTCAGTCCAGAACACTCTTTGGCGCAAAATGGCAAAAGCTTTCACTGGGCCGGCCGTCTTCTTGGTGCCCAGACCGGGCGTGATGCCGCGCGGCTCTATAGTATTTGCCGCGTTCTCGACGATATGGCGGACGGCGATATTGATAATGGGCCAAGACGGCTGGATCAGATACGTGCGGGGTTGACCGGCGATGCCAGCGCTCAGGACCCTTTGCTTTTATCCTTAATGCCGTTTGTTGCAGCGCAGGGAATTTCCACCGCAGTTCTTGTCGCGCTGATTGATGGTCTGTTAGAAGACCAGCAGGATGTGGCTCTGGCTGATGAGGCAGCATTGTTACGGTACAGTTATCGTGTGGCCGGTACCGTTGGTTTGATGATGTGCAACGTATTGGGTTGCGACAATCGTGCGGCGTTTGCACATGCGGTGGATTTGGGAATTGCTATGCAGCTGACAAACATTGCCCGCGACGTGACTGAAGATGCGCAAATGGGGCGGCGCTATTTGCCCGGAACCTGGCTGGACAATATGACCCCTGCCGAAATTCTGGCTGCTGACGACCCACAGCGTGAGATGATTTCTCTGGCAGTCGCCCGTCTGCTGCGGCTGGCCGAGGTGTATTACGCCAGTGGAACGGCTGGTTTGGTATATCTTCCGCTGCGCGCGCATCTGGCGATTTCCGTGGCGGCCCGGGTCTACCGTCAAATTGGCATACAACTGGCGGCCAAAGGCTGCCGCTGGTATGCCGGTAGAGAGGTCACCAGNAAGCCTGTAAAACTGGCCTGTTCAATACGGGCTTTGACCAGTCTGCCCGATCGTGCGCGCGCTTATAAAGCCCACGATGCCCGTCTGCACGCTGCTTTAACGGGGTTGCCCCATGTCGGATGACACGCCNCTGNCCCATTCGCTACCNACCCCGGTTGCGGTGCTGGGAGATGGCTGTGCGGCGCTTTCGCTGGCTGCACAAGCCGACCGGCTGTCAGATTATGCGCTCAGTGTGATCGCGCCAGCAGGTACAGTGTCTACGCAAGATCATATCTGGGGTTTCTGGCAGATGCCTTGGTTGCAGGATGTCCTGCCTTTGGTTCGCAAGACCTGGTCCAGATGGACGATCAGAAATGCCGAGACCGCAGTGGTAATGCAGGCAGCAGAATACCCCTATCATGCGGTGACGCGCCAGCATTGGATGGCTCATTGCATGGCGCGCGCCACACAGCACGGTGTTACTTTCGCCGAAGATCGCTCGTCCCTTGACGATGTTAAACAGCGCCATATTTTCGACAGTCGACCACCAAAGCGCCACCCGGATATGATGTTGCAGCATTTCATTGGCTGGGAGGTGCGCGCCGCTGCGGGCAGTTTTGACGACAGCACGGCGATTTTGATGGATTTCCGGTGTGATCAGACATGCGGTATGCATTTCATCTATTGCCTGCCGTTTTCCGATCGCGAGGCCCTGGTGGAGTCTACGTTGTTCTCGCCCGCGCTGGTCCCCGATACGTTTTATGAGACGGCGATCTCTAGCTGGCTGAACGATTGCGCCAATGTGTCGGATTTTGAGGTGATACGGCGTGAAAAGGGGGCGATCCCGCTTGGTCTGATGGCGCGCCACGATCCAGCGCTATCGGGCATTGGCGGCAATGGCGGCGCGATCCGCCCCTCGAGCGGCTATGCGTTTAGTTTTATTCAAAAACAGATTGCCACAGGTATCGCACGGGTATCGGCAGGCAACGCCTTGGGCTTTGTCACTCCGCACAGGCCGATTGATCTTTGGATGGACCGTATTTTTCTGTCGGTACTGCGCCATCAGCCCCAGCATGCACCGCAAATTTTCACCGCATTGGCGGCCCGGTTGACCGGCGATGAATTTGCGCTGTTTCTCAGTGGCGAGGCGACAATGGCGCTGCGGGCAAAGGTGGTCTCGGCGATGCCGCCCTGGCCGTTTCTGCAGGCGCTGTTGCGCCCGGAGGCCGGTGCCAAGGTCGGCCCGCCATGACTGATATTCCAGAGGCTTTTGGCACTTTTGGAGCGTTGGGGCTGGATCCAATGTCAATGGTTGCACTGGCCGCGATTGTGATCATTGGTCTGCCGCATGGTGCTTTCGACGGTGCGGTCGCGCTGGCGCTGGGGTACGGCAAAACACTGCGGTCGATGTTTCGGTTCATCGTTGCCTACATCGTCATTGCGGCATGTGTGGTGGTGTTTTGGATGGTGTTTCCGACCGTTGCCCTTTTGTTGTTTCTTTTGATCAGTATGGTGCATTTTGGTCTTGGCGATAGCCAACCGGGCGGGTGGGTGCAAAGGTCCATACAGACGCTGGCGCATGGGGGGCTTGTGGTGATCGCAATCAGTCTGTTTCACCGCGCCGAGGTTGACCCGATTTTTGCGCATCTTTTGGTCGACGATACGACGGTGCTGTGGATGGTATTGTCCGGGGCAGCTTATGGGTTGGCGGTGATCGTGGCGTGCTATGCTGTGCTGGCCTTCCAGAGTCCGGTGTTGCGCCCGAGACTGGGCGAGCTTGCAGCTCTGGGGGCAGCTTATTACGTTTTGCCACCCTTGGCGGGGTTTGCGCTTTATTTTTGTGCAGTGCATTCCATGCGCCATATGGCGCATATCTGGCGCGAGTTGCGTACCGGCGTGGAAGGGGGACGTTCTATGTTACAACTGGCCTTTGCCTTTAGCCTTGTAACTTGGGCTGCCGGGGCTCTGGCTTTATGGTTGATGCCTGCGGCTGAAGCGCTGGATGAGGCAATCCTGCGCGTTGTTTTTATTGGACTGGCGGCGCTGACAGTGCCACATATGATTCTGGTTGACGGTTTGTTTCGCCGTGCACCGGATGATCATAAAAGCAAAGCCGATACTGGAATAATATGAAAAACGATCAAAAAAAAGAGATACCGGCGCATCACCGCAAGGATGCGCATTTGGATCTGGCGATGGCGCCTTTGGCGCAAGCCGCTATTGCAAATAGTTTTGATCGGTTACAGCTGACCCATTGTGCCCTGCCAGAAATCGCATTGTCGCAGGTTGACATCACCACTGATTTTCTGGGCTATGCGCTGTCGGCCCCGATGTTTATTGGGGCAATGACTGGCGGTACGCCGCGGGCGGATGCGATCAATGCGGCACTCGCCGAGGTCGCACAAGCGAGGAAAATTGCGCTTGCCGTGGGGTCGCAACGGGCGGGTTTGCAAAACGGTCAATCGCTGCGGCATATGCGCCGGCGTGCGCCAGATATTCCTCTAATCGGCAATTTAGGTGGGGTGCAACTGGCTTCGGAGAAAGGCTTGGAGCTGGCCCAAGCAGCGGTAGACGATCTGCAAGCAGATGCACTGGCGGTGCATGTTAATCCATTACAGGAGGCAGTGCAGCCTGAAGGGGAAACCGATTGGCGCGGGGTTCTGGCGGCGATTGAGGCCGCTGTAAAGATACTTCCGGTACCGGTTATCGTCAAAGAAGTCGGCGCAGGTATTCAGGCCCCTTTAGTCGTCCGCCTATTTGATGTCGGGGTCAGTTCGGTGGATGTGGCCGGTCTGGGCGGCACCAATTGGGCGCGTATCGAGGCCGCGCGGCGTCCCGATGGATCTGTTGCGGCTTTTGAGCCGTTTCTTGACTGGGGAATTCCGACATTGGAGTGCCTTTTACAAGCCGCGCAAGTCTGTCCAGATAAGAGCCTCATAGCCTCTGGTGGTGTGCGCCATGGGCTTGATGCGGCTAAAGCGCTTTGGGCCGGGGCCTCGATGGTGTCTTTGGCGGGACCGATGCTTAAAGCGTTATCCGGGACCCAGTCCGGGATACTTGAACCAGAGCGTTTGGCTGCCATGATCGATGACTGGTGTGGGCAGATGGCACTAGCCTTTTTTCTGACGGGATCGGCCGATATTGCCGCGTTCCGGAGGTGTGCAGCGGTGGTTAACACGCCGGGTCAATCTTGAGGGTATGGCTGATGCGTATGCTGCATTTACTAATTGGCCTGAGGGCTTTGCAGGGGCAAGGTGCATCTAATTAATAGATGCGGGTAAGGGTTTTCCAGCACTCAGGGGCTGGACAAGCCCCGCCAATGGGTTCTAGGCCTTTGAGAACCTTAAGGCAGATGGAGCCAAGTGATTTTGAGCTTCACCCTACTATCTATTGGCGCGTACGCATCATAGCCTATGTCTGCACGCCGTTGAAATTTTATGCAACGCCATATTGGCTCTAAAGCTTCGGGTCCTGAGACAAAATAGTTTTTCACACAGGGCTCAGGGCTTGGGTTGTTGTGTGGCTGGCAAATAAACCCGTTTTGACGTTGTATGTTTTCAATATTCTCAAATGCTGCCTGACTGTTGCCACCGATGTTCTGGGCTAAAAAAANTGTAAGACGCGTTAAACTATCTGGCGTTGATATCACTTTTTTTGCGAACAGCGTTGCTCATTCAACTGTCTATGTGCCCATAGGTGTCGTTNAAAAAGAAGTATNNTATGCCACGTTGGNTGTTTANTNGGTCCGACTAGGCTGTCCTTTGANGAGTTCCCTTACATGATTNATTATTTTATGTTTGATATCCTGTATTGACGTAAAATACANTAAAAACANTTANNTATTANATTTCACNTNCAAATTATCAAAATAANTAAAAAAATGCCTATCCTTTAAATTGGTAATATAGTATTACCAAAATTGACATAAAGGTGTTTAGCNTTGCCAGATCATACCATAGTTATCCCGTTGGGGGTNGGCGCATATTCCAGATCGACCCCCGGTGACGCCCTCTCGTCACAGACTGAGAAATCGCGCGTCAGTGTTTGCAGGCGCTGTCAGTTTGGCGGCGTTTGAAATACGAAAACTATTTGATCTAAAGCAGGGTAAAATCGCTCTATTCTGTGCTGNTTGGATGGAAAATCATGCTTGGTGCTGCAAAGTCATGGCCCGAAATCATGNTGAAAACTGGGATGCNTTTGGGCCTGTGATTTACCAGAATTGTCNATTTCATTGCCAAAACNGCTGATAATCGTATGGGCTAATAAACACCCCAANACCACTTTGAGACGCCAGAAAGGAAAACCGCAGTGTCCACGATCGAAATGCCAAAGCCGGACCGATCGGTTATAGACCGCAAGGCGCTCATCGTTGACGCATTGTGCAAGGTGCTGCCCTCTGACAGTGTGATCTTTGATGAGCACGAAACNCGGGCCTATGAGTGTGATGGCCTGACGGCGTATCGCTGTCCNCCTATGGTCGCCGTTCTGCCCAGAACATCCCAAGAATGCGCTGCCGCAATGCGGGTGTGCCATGAGATGAATGTCACTGTGGTTCCGCGCGGGGCGGGCACGTCTCTGGCGGGGGGGGCTTTGCCAACGGCTGATTGCGTAATCCTCGGTACGGCCCGACTGAAGGATGTGCTTGAAGTGGACTATGACAACCGCATCATTCGCGTACAAACCGGTGTNACCAACCTGAGCGTCACTGGAATGGTTGAGGATGACGGTTATTTTTATGCGCCTGACCCTTCTTCGCAGTTGGCTTGCGCCATTGCTGGTAACATCGCGATGAATTCAGGCGGAGCGCATTGTTTGAAATACGGTGTGACCACAAACAACCTGTTGGGTGTAAAAATGGTCATGTCGGATGGTGAAATCGTTGAAATTGGCGGCGGGGCAATGGATGCACCAGGTCTTGACCTGTTGGGTTTGATTTGTGGGTCTGAAGGCCAGCTCGGTATCGTGACCGAGGCGACCCTGCGTATATTGCCGAAACCCGAGGGTGCGCGGCCAGTTTTAATCGGCTTTGACAGTGCCGAAGCCGCAGGGGAATGTGTTGGTAATATTATCAAATCAGGGGTTTTGCCCGTTGCTATCGAATATATGGACCGTCCGTGTATTCGCGTGGTTGANAAATTTGCCAAAGCNGGGTACCCGCTCTGCGAAGCGCTGCTGATTGTGGAAGTTGAAGGGTCTGAGGCCGAGATNGCGGATCAGCTNAGCAGAATCACAAAAATTGCGCGGGCGCTGAACCCTGTTGAAGTGCGGGTCAGCGAAAGTGNCGAACAAAGCGCGCTGATTTGGAAAGGCCGCAAATCGGCGTTTGGCGCGATGGGGCAGATCAATGACTATATGTGTCTTGATGGNACGGTGCCGGTCTCAGAATTGCCCTACACACTCAAACGGATTGGCGAATTAAGTAAACAGCACGGTTTGGATGTGGCGAATGTGTTTCATGCCGGAGACGGAAACATGCACCCGTTGATCTTGTTTGATGCCAATGAACCCGGTGAACAGGAAAAGGCAGAGGCTTTTGGCTTTGATATTTTGCGGACCTGCGTGGATGTTGGCGGATGCCTGACCGGCGAACATGGTGTTGGCGTGGAAAAACGTGATTTGATGACGTATCAGTTCAATGCAGACGATCTGGAAGGTCAGATGCAAGTGAAAGATGTGTTCGATCCGACGTGGCTGCTAAACCCCAGTAAGGTGTTTCCGCTGCAGGTGAGTGCGCAAAGGCGCGCCGGCCGCAGCTGAGAAACAATGAAAGCAACCCAGATCAAATGCCCCAGACACTGGGCCTGCAAAAGGAAAATGACATGACAGCCTTTGCCGCGCCAACTACCGAAACGGCGGTCACAGAGGCTGTGCGCGCCGCAAATTCGCAAAACACAGCCGTGCAGATCATCGCGGGGGGCACCCGCGGCCGTATTGGCAGTCTCAGATCTGGATATGAGTGTCTCGACGTCTCTGGTGTCGCAGGCATCACCCGCTATGAGCCTGGGGCGCTTACGCTTGAGGCGAAAGCCGGCACCCCAATTGTCCAGATTGAGGCCGCGCTGGACGCCGAGAACCAGATGTTGGCTTTTGAGCCGATGGATCATCGCGCTTTGATGGGGACCCAGGGGACACCAACAATCGGTGGCGTGGTGGCGTGTAACGTCTCGGGTCCACGACGTTTTATTAGCGGGGCATGCCGCGACTTTTTGCTTGGTGTGCGCTTTGTTGATGGTCAAGGTCGCGTGATCAAAAATGGTGGCCGCGTGATGAAGAACGTTACCGGCCTNGATTTGACCAAATTAGTGTGCGGGTCCTTTGGTACGCTTGGCGTGTTAACCCAAGTNGCGCTTAAAGTNCTGCCGCGCCCAGAACGCAGCGCGACCCTGCAATTTGAGGGGGTGGCCGAAGCCGAAGCGGTTGGTATTTTTTGCAAAGCTGTATCGACCCCGTTCGAGGTGAATGGCGCGGCTTGGCAAAACGGTGCGGCTATGCTGCGTGTTGAGGGTCTTGAGACGCAGGTGAGCTATCGTCTTGGCGCGCTTCAAAATCTGTTTCAGGATCAAAACCCTTCGGTTCTTGAGGGCGACGCACATCGCAATCTCTGGGCAGGAATTCGGGATATACATGCCTTTGCANAAACCGAAGATACCATTTGGAAAGTGGCGCTTAGGCCGACGGCTGCGCCTGCCTTTATTGCTGCGGCGCGTGCTCATTTGAACGCCCGCGCCGTGCTGGATCAGGCGGGCGGTCTTATTTGGCTGGCGGTCCCGTCATCNGAGCCAGATCAAGCCAGGGTGGTCCGCGATTTGGTCCCAGCAGGTAACGGGCATGCAACGCTTGTTCGTGGCACCACAGATTTGCGGTGTTCTGTGCCCGTGTTTCATCCCCAACACCCGCGATTGGCCCAGATTTCTGAGGGTTTGCGCGCGCAATTTGACCCAAAAGGTATACTGAACCCCGGCCTTATGGCGGGCTGATCCGGAGAGCGATATGCAGACAAATTTTACCGCAGAACAGCTGGAAGACAGCCATACCAAACGCGCAAATAAGATTTTGCGATCCTGCGTACACTGTGGATTTTGTACTGCCACCTGTCCGACCTTTCAGGTGCTAGGGGATGAGTTGGACAGCCCTCGTGGTCGTATTTACCTTATGAAGGATATGCTGGAAAANGCTCGCAAACCGGATGCGCATACGGTCAAGCATATCGACCGNTGCCTGTCGTGTCTTGCCTGTATGACGACGTGCCCGTCCGGTGTGCATTATATGCATTTGGTCGATCACGCCCGCGAATATATCGAGCAGAACTACCGGCGCCGTTGGGATGATCGCTTGCTGCGGTGGATCTTGTCTAAAATTTTGCCCTNTCCCATGCGGTTCCGGCTGGCGCTTTTGGGCGCTAAAATCGGCTATCCGTTTCGAAAAATGCTGCCAGATGCGCGGCTGCGCGCCATGCTTGAGATCACGCCGAAGCAAATTCCTCCNGTCAGCCGAAACGACGATCCGCAAGTATTTCCGGCAGAGGGTGTCCGGCGTAAACGCGTCGCGCTGATGACGGGCTGTGCACAACGGGCTCTGAACACGGATATTAACGATGCAACCATTCGCCTGCTCACAAGACATGGATGCGATGTTGTNATTGCGGAGGGCGCGGGTTGCTGTGGNGCACTGACCCACCATATGGGTAAGACGTCTGAAAGCCATGCATCTGCCAGTAAGAATATCCGCGCTTGGATGCGGGAAATTGAAGATAAAGGCCTTGATAGTATTGTTATAAATACCAGTGGCTGTGGAACCACTGTCAAGGATTACGGTCATATGTTTGATGGTACTGATCTGGCCCAGCAGGCGGAACGGGTTGCTGGGCTTGCGCAGGACATTTCCGAAGTGATGATTGATCTGGGGCTGGGCGAGGCCACACACGCAGAGCCCCTGCGTGTGGCCTATCATGCCGCCTGCTCGCTGCAGCATGGCCAGCAGATCAAAACCCACCCCAAGACATTGCTTAAACAAGCCGGGTTTCAGGTGATTGAGCCCAAGGATAGTCATTTATGCTGTGGGTCTGCNGGCACCTATAATCTGATGCAGCCGGAAATTTCGGGAGCGCTAAAGATGGGCAAGGTCGCCATGCTGGAGGCGACGCAACCCGACATCATATCAGCGGGNAATCTTGGCTGCATGATGCAGATCGGGTCAGCGACCGGTGTGCCAGTTGTGCATACCGCTGAACTGCTTGANTGGGCNACCGGCGGACACAAGCCTAAGGCGTTGAGCCAAGAGCCNCCCCAAGNGTCANCTGGCTTTAAGATGCCAAATGANGCGCNCATGACAGCCGTATAGCCGCATGTAATTCGCTTAGCCGGCGCTGTTGCGGCGGACGAAGGGACCTGTGCCTTTGACATCATTGGTATTGTTCCAATGANAGAAGTGACTTTNNGATGTCGCATGCTGTCCTGTGCGTATCCCAAAGGGATCATCGACNTTATCAAAACTGTATTTTACTTCAGGCAAAACTTGATATTTTAGAACAGGCAAAAAGGGCGCATCNTCCGCACCCTTTTCTTTTTTTAACAAGCCTTCTAACGCTTTTAGGTGCGTGTTAATCTGGCACAACTGTTTTATTAATAAACCTTATATCCTCTGGTTCTCATGCAGCGGTCGACTGTCTCCTTACCGGCGTTGTTAACCGTATTGGTAGATCCCAACGCAGAGGTTAAACCGGAAGCTAGACCACTGAAAGCCCCGATGGCTGCAGACTCATTTTTGTCAAAGCCTCCTCCCAACGCGTTATTGAAAAAGTCACCCTCTTTATATCCGGTTTGTAACTCGGAAACATAATTGGAAAAGTGATCGTCNGATGNCCATTCGGNAATGGGCTCAAGCCGCTGTGGAAAAGTATTAAANATATGAAAACNACAAGGNNTCGGTTTTNTGNGTCAGGAAAAGATTAAGATGGTGCGAGATNTATCAATTTTAAACCGCAAAATATCGTATTGNGAAATCGGTGCTATTAGACGTGGCGCGGGTCCAGTCATTTGCAGCAAAATACGCGATGCCGCAGCCTAAAAGACTTTGTAAAATCCTGCGTAAAAAACAGTTCTTATGAAATTGCCTCGGATCGCTAGTCGCGCCACGTCTATTGCCCGATACTGTCGCGGGAGACAGTTGTTGCTTTTAAGATGGCAAAACATTGCCGTCCTTCGCTGAGGTCAAGTTCATTGGCCGAGCGCTTGGTGATCCTTGCCAGCAACTGTTCTTGGCCGACGCGCAGCCCCACTGCGACGCCCGGTCCGTCGCCAAACCGCAAAGATGTGATCACTGCGGGCAGAATATTGAGCGCGGAGAGATGTTGTGGCCGCGCAGTGGCCAAAATAATATCCTGTGCCAGCACCCGCANCCGCAGTTGTTCACCAACGGGGGCTGTGACCCCCGGCAGATGCAGCATTCCACCGCTGACCGACAGTTGGCACAATCCATCGGTGTGATGCGCCATCACTGTGGCCATGAGCACCGCCCCGGCGTGACGGACGCCGATAAAAGGNACTGCTGCCGGATCTGCCAGAATGTCAACGGCCGGTCCGGCACGCATGACGCGCCCCGCCTGGAGCAACACCAGCGTGTCGGCGAGCCGGGCAATTTCGTCCATGGCATGGCTGATATAGAGAATTGGCAGNGCAGCCTCATCCCTTAAGCGTTCCAGATAAGGCAGGATTTCCGCTTTGCGCCCCGTGTCCAAAGCCGCCAGAGGTTCATCCATAATCAACATGCGTGGGTCAGACAAAAGGGCACGCCCAATGGCGACCCGTTGTTTTTCGCCGCCCGAAAGCGTTCCGGGGCGTCGCGCGAGCATGTGACCAAGACCGAGCATGTCGATGATGCGCTGCTCATTTTTTGGGTCCAAGGGGTTTGTGGCGAACTGCTTTCCAAAGCGTAGATTTCCAGCAACTGACATATGTGGAAACAGCCGCCCATCTTGAAAAACATAGCCAATTCGTCGCTTGTTCGGTGCAATATTGATCCCAAGGTTGCGGTCAAAAAGCACCGATCCCGCAAGCGTGATACGGCCTTGTTGTGGTGTCAACAGNCCGGAAACAGCTTGTGCCACGGTGGTTTTTCCAGCGCCGGAGCGCCCAAAAAGCGCTGTGATTCCCGGACTTGCTTGAATATCCACCTGCAGTGAAAACGTCTCAANNTGATGCGAAAGGGACAACTCCAAGGTCATTTTTCGCGTATCCTGTTGGCCACTTGGCGGCCCAACCAGTCGGATATAAACACGGCGCCGAGCGCCACGATAACCGACAGTGTCACCAAGCGCAGNGCCGAAGCCTCGCCGCCGGGCACTTGTAAAAACGCATAGATCGCAGAGGGCAGGGTTTGGGTCTGACCGGGGATATTGGCCACAAATGTGATGGTGGCACCGAACTCGCCCATCGCCTTGGCAAAGCCCAGAATACCACCGGCCAGAATGCCAGGTGCGATCAGTGGCAGAACAATAAGTACAAACCGTGCGCCCCATCCCGCGCCCAGTGTTTTTGCCGCCTCTTCCAATTTTGGGTCGAGTGCTTCAATCGCCAGTTGGATCACCCGCACCATAAGCGGAAACCCCATGATTGCGGCTGCCAAGGCNGCNCCTGTCCAGCGAAAAGCCAGNATAAGACCAAAATGAGTTTCAAGAAAACNGCCAANNACGCCNTGGCGTCCAAATACCAACAANANNCCATACCCAGTGACNACNGGCGGCAGCACCAGCGGCAAATGCACCAGTGCTGANACGATAGATTTACCCCAAAAATGGGTTCGGGCCAAAACCCAGGCTAANGCAATCGCAAAAGGCANGCTGAANAGGCTGGCACAGAGNGAGACTTTAAGTGACAGCGCGAGGGCGGCCCATTCTGCCGCTGAAAANATCATTNCNTNGCCTTNAGGGGNNTAAACCCATGCGCGTCAAAAATGGCACTAGCCTCCGCAGACAGNAAAAAGGTTAGAAANTTTTTTGCCGGAGCTTGTGCCGTNATCGTCAAAGCCACAGGATATCGGATCGCTGGGTGGCTATCCGGCGGAATGTCGAAGATGGCTTTGACCTGCGGTTCCGCCTTTGCGTCGGTGGCATAGACAATGCCTAAAGGGGCCTCTCTCCGCGCCACATAACTCAGGGCGANGCGCACATTTTCGGCCTCGGCCAGGGCGTGTTCGACGCCGGTCCACAGACCAGTATTTTGCAAATAGGCACGGGCATATTGGCCCGCTGGTACGCTATCGGTCTGCCCGATGGCCAGACGTCCGCTGCCCAGTATGTCGAGAATTTTATCAAGGCTCGGATCGGATATTTTCTCTGCGCCTGCGGGACCAATCAACACCAGGCGGTTGGCCAGAAGATCCTGTCGGGTGTCGGGGAACACTGCATCGTTCTGAACCAGCCAATCCATCCAATTTGGATTGGCCAAAAGCACAAGATCAGCCGGAGCGCCAAGGGCTACTTGACGGGCCAAAAGGCCGGATCCGCCNTAAGAGACAGATACGGCACCTTTCCATGCTGTNATAACATCGCTCAACACGGTGGACAGAGATGCAGCTGCGAAAACCGTAATGGGCCGCTCTGCGACAGCAGGCAGCGCTGAAAAAGCCAANTAAACACAGATGCAAAGCCGGATAAACATTACGGGACAGTATCGGTCAGGACAAAATGATAGGCAAGAGGTCGCTCTGCGCAGATTGCAAACGAGGACCCGGACTTTGGTTTGGGTGAACCCCACAGCCCACGACGCTAGCTGCGCCAATAGATATCATGAACTTAAACCCGATGATATATTTGGGTGCAGTGTTTGCGGTTTNGAAAACTCTGGCTTCGCGGANAATAATGATNAAACGGTTCAGGTTTTCCAAAGTTTTTTGTGTCAGACGAACGGGTAATGATATATGTCAGTGGGGCGTGAACATACATGGGTTTGACCAGAAAAATGGCTTATCGCTTGCACGCATCAAGCTTTGACACGCGCTTGTGCGATTTTTAAAGGCCAGTGGATTTGCCCNGATTATTGGTTTTATGCTTGATCCTGTCGCTATTTTACCTACATCGTGGCATAGCGAGGCTAGACGGTTAAAATGATCCAATACGCACTGAAATGTAATGCAGACCACAAGTTCGACAGCTGGTTTCAATCGGCTTCGGCTTTTGACAAGTTGCAATTGGCAAAGATGGTAACCTGCCCGGTCTGTGGGTCATCCCAGATCGAAAAAAGTATCATGTCCCCACGNGTAGGNCCGCGTGGTAACAAAAAAACTGACGTCACTCCGTCGTTAAAGACCCCTGAAACAGATGCAGAAAAAGCGCTTATGGCGCTGCGGAAACATGTCGAGACAAATGCGCAGTACGTTGGGGGCAATTTTGCCGATGAAGCCCGCGCTATGCATGACGGTACGTCGCCCGAGCGGGCGATTTATGGCGAAGCTCAGCCAGAGCAGGCCCGTGCATTGATCGATGAGGGAATCCCCGTCGCGCCTTTGCCCTTTGCTCCGACACGCAANGCCAATTGAGCAGTTCTTTGCCTCTGGGCTGACTTTTGGAAGAGGTGAGCGTTGATCATATTGTGATTTTAGGGGCAANTNCCCTGAATTGACGGCCTTACCCCGCCTCTTGCCCTCACCATATCAACCCTCTAAACCGTGCTGAGACATAGTGGATGAGAGTTTTGATGCCTGTACTCGTAATGAAATTTGGCGGGACCTCCGTNGCAAATCTTGACCGGATTGCGCGCGCCGCCAAACGCGTCGGCGTGGAGGTTGCGAAAGGATATGACGTGATCGTTATAGTCTCTGCAATGTCCGGTAAAACCAACGAACTTGTCGGTTGGGTCAATGAGACCTCGCCTTTGTTTGATGCCCGGGAGTATGATGCTGTGCTTGCATCAGGTGAAACCGTCACTGCCGGGTTAATGGCGCTTAGGTTGCAGGAAATGGACATCCCGGCGCGCAGCTGGCATGGTTGGCAAGTGCCTTTGCAAACGACGGCGAACCATTCGGCGGCACGGATCGAAAATATTGGCACTGATAATATAAACGCAAAATTTGCTGAAGGCATGCAGGTCGCGGTGGTGGCCGGGTTTCAAGGCATCAGCGATGAGGGCCGAATTACCACCTTGGGGCGGGGTGGTTCTGACACAACGGCGGTCGGCTTTGCTGCGGCATTCAACGCCGAGCGTTGNGATATTTATACTGATGTCGATGGGATCTACACCACCGATCCGAGGATTAGTGACAAAGCCCGCAAACTGGACAAGATCGCTTTCGAAGAGATGCTTGAATTGGCCAGTCTCGGAGCAAAGGTGCTGCAGACCCGCTCGGTCGAAATGGCGATGCGGCATAAGGTTAAGCTGCGGGTCTTGTCGAGTTTTGAAGAACCAAGCGATACGGCAGGCACCTATGTCTGTGATGAGGAGGAAATTATGGAATCCAATGTGGTCTCAGGCGTTGCCTATTCTCGCGATGAAGCAAAAATGACGTTGATATCCGTGGCTGACCGTCCAGGTATCGCCGCTGCCATCTTTGTGCCGCTGTCCGAGGCGGGCGTGAACGTGGATATGATCGTGCAGAACATCTCGGAAGATGGTCGAACCGATATGACGTTCTCACTGCCAACGGATCAAGTGCTGCGGGCTGAAAAAGCCATGCATGCGGCCAAAAAGGTGGGCGATATTAATTTTCATGATCTGGTGACAGATGATGGTGTCGCAAAGATTTCCGTTGTCGGGATTGGTATGCGCAGCCAGTCCGGTGTGGCTGCTAAAATGTTCAAAGTACTCTGCTCTGAGGGTGTAAATATAAAAGTCATTTCAACCTCAGAGATAAAAATATCTGTTCTGATCGATCGAAAGTATGTAGAACTGGCGGTGCAAGCACTTCACGATGCTTTCGAATTGGAAAAATTAGGGTGATCCGCTAAGCTACGGTCTGGGTTGCGGTGCACTCTGCCAAAACCAACAGGATAGGTGCGAAAGCTACAAAATGGTGAAGAGTACCGAATCAGAAAGTCGGCGACTACTGGGTAGTTTGCGCGATGCCATGGCCGAGGATAGTGCGGGTCAAACCCGCCTTGATAAAATCACCAGTTTGACAGCAAGCTCTATGGAGACAGAAGTCTGTTCCATCTATCTATTCCGCGACGAGGAAACACTGGAACTCTGCGCCACTCAGGGCCTTAATCCAGAAGCGGTTCATAAAACCCGTATGCGTCTGGGTGAAGGCTTGGTCGGACGCGTGGCGCGGAGCAATCTGGTGGTGAATACCGCCAACGCCCCGACCGAACGCGGCTTTCGCTTTATGCCTGAAACTGGAGAAGAGGTATTTTCCTCTTTTCTTGGGGTGCCGATCCAGCGCATTGGCGAAATGCTTGGCGTATTGGTGATCCAATCCAAGGATGCGCGCGAGTTCAGTGCAGATGCAATCTATGCGTTGGAAGTGGTGGCGATGGTTCTGGCCGAGATGACNGAATTGGGGGCCTTTGTGGGCGAGGGTGCGGCGCTGTCTGCGCGGCATCAAAATCCTGTACTTTTTCGTGGAACAACCGGTCAGGAAGGTGTGGCGGAAGGGTACGTCTGGCTACATGAGCCGCGGGTTGTGGTCAGCAATCCGATTGCCGATGACCCTCAACGNGAANTGGAGCGGTTGACCGAAGCGGTTAAAACNCTGCGGCTGAACGTGGATCAATTGCTGGCGGGNGCGGTTACAGGCGATAANGACCAGATGGATGTGCTGGAAGCTTATAGGATGTTTGCGCATTCCAAAAGCTGGATGCAGCGCATGCAAGAAGATATTGCGCGGGGCCTGTCCGCTGAGGCGTCAGTGGAAAAAGAACAATCCAATGCNCACNCCCGCCTGTCCAATGTGCCTGATACCTATCTGCGCGAACGCCTGCATGATCTTGATGATTTGTCCAACCAGCTTTTGCGGATTCTTACCGGCCAAGGCAGCGACACAGGCAGCACGATGCCCGAAAGCCCTGTGCTGATTGCCCGCAATATAGGCCCCGGTGAATTGTTGGAATACGGGCGCAGCCTCAAAGCTCTGATCTTAGAAGAGGGCTCGGTCGGATCCCATGCNGCTATTGTTGCCCGCGCGCTGGCCATTCCTTTGGTTATACACGCAGAGCGCATTACCACAGAAGCACTGACCGGGGATCATATCATTGTCGATGGTGATCAGGGCATCGTGCATTTGCGCCCCGATGAAACTGTGGTGACTGCATTTCGCGATAAGATTGCGATGCAGGTCAAAGCTCAGGAACGTTATAATTCAATCCGTGATTTGCCGTCCATGACGCGATGTGGGAAGACGCTGCAATTAAACATGAATGCAGGATTGATGGCAGATCTGCCATCTTTGCAAAGTTCTGGCGCCGAAGGTGTAGGATTGTTCCGCACAGAATTGCAATTTTTAATTCGCAACAAGATGCCAAAACGTCAGGANCTTTCGACACTTTACGGTGGGATCCTTAACGCAGCAAAGGGCAAGCGCGTTGTGTTTCGCACGCTGGATATCGGGTCGGACAAAGTCTTGCAATATATGAAGCCGAACGATGAGCCTAACCCTGCTTTGGGTTGGCGNGCGATACGCGTGGGGTTGGATAAGCCCGGTGTTTTGCGCATGCAACTNCAGGCCTTACTGCGNGCTGCCAATGGGCGTAACCTAAGCGTCATGTTTCCTTTTGTCGCGCAAAAAGACGAGTTTACTGCCGCAAAAGCCGAAGTTGACAAAGCCGTTGAACGCGAAATCCGNCTGGGCCACCCTCTGCCCGAGCGCTTGGAAATTGGCGCCATGTTAGAGACCCCATCGCTGGCTTACGCCCCTGACCGTTTCTTTGAGGAGGTCGATTTCCTATCGATTGGCGGCAATGATCTCAAACAGTTTTTTTTCGCGGCAGATCGTGAAAACGAACGGGTGCGCCGACGCTATGATACCTTAAACGTCAGCTTCCTGACGTTCTTGGAAAATATCGTCAAACGATGCGAAGCGACAGACACTCCCTTGTCTTTTTGTGGTGAGGATGCGGGCCGCCCCGTTGAGGCAGTTTGTTTGGCTGCTATTGGATTGCGCAATCTGTCCATGCGCGCGGCCTCGATCGGACCAGTCAAACATCTTTTGTTACGTACTGATTTAANNGCGGTGAAAGCAGTTATTGATGCAGGGCGCGCGCGNGGTGACCAATCGGTACGGGCTGCTGTTCTGGCCCATCTCAACAGCTAGCTTGATATAATCTAGGTCTTGCGAGGTCTTTCAATTTGTGGCGTTGAATTGGCTGACATCGGTTTTTTGTTAAATATAGCCCGCGCATAGGATGGAGACGTGGCTTTTCATTGTGCAAGACAAGGAGAGTGCGCTTTACTCTGGCTTGGGCAATTTATTTTGGAAAACAGGATACTCATGATCTGTTGGTGATAAGATAAATTATAACTGGTGTTTAGTGAGATTGCGCAGTTTGACCANTTTAATACATGGGTAATATTTTATCTACTGCGATATGAAGTGGCTGCATGTATAAGTAAGCTCAATTACATCTTAGCAAGTGCACGCTTTTAAAATAGAATATCTCCATGCCGACTGAGCCTCGAAAAACAATTGCAATTATTCCGGCTCGGGGTGGAAGTAAGAGAATCCCACGCAAAAACATACGGTGCTTTAACGGTTGGCCGATGTTGGAATGGTCGGTACGGGCGCCGCAGACCTCACGACAGTTTGATGAAATTATGGTCCGCACTGAAGATCTGGAGTTTGCCGAAATTGCAGAACCATGCAGTGCAAAAGTTCCGTTTTTGGCTGAGTTGAAATTGCGCGTCACCCTGCAACAACTGTGCAGGTACGTTATAAAGTTCTGGCGCAATATCGTAAAGCCGGTCGTTGTTTTGATTTGGCTTGCTGCCTCTATCCGACAGCTGCCTTCGTACGGCCCAAAGATTTGTCAGACGGTCGCGCTGCTTTAATGGCTGGTACTTTGATGTGTTTTATGCCGGTCGCTGAGTTTGATAGCACCGTCTGGCAATCGCTGCGGAAAGACAGGGACGGTAAGATCAGTCCGAATTTTTCCGAAAATGTTAATCTTCGCACGTAAGACCCTGAAAAAGCCTATCATGATGCCGGACAATGGTATTGGTTTGCGGTGCCTGAACTTAATCGAAACAGTAACTTGATGAGTTTAAATACCGGGTCTGTCGTTCTGCCAAAAACTTGGGTGCAGGATATCGATACCGAAGAAGACTGAGCGATTGCCGAGCTCAAGCATCGGCGTGAATCTGGCAAGACGAGCGGCTGATTTCAGCTGTTTAATTGCCGTTCACGCCAGATCACTAAGAGGCCACCCGCGATAATCAGCAATGCACCTGGAAATAGATCGTCGAACGGGGTCTCATCGAAAAACAGCCAGCCGAAGAACGCCGCCATAGGAATGCCGAAATAGCTGAACGGTGCGAGGTTGCTTTGTTCCGTCATCCGGAAAGAAATTACGAGAAACAGCACGGCGGTGCCGCCGAAAGCGCCCATAGTGATGATCCAAAAGACATCAGAACCGCTGTTTATAGATGAAAATCCGCCCAAAAATAGTGTCAGTAAGATTGAACCGGCCACCGCGATGAGTGTTGAGTAAATATTAACCAAGGCGCTGGACACGTCGTCATCCATCAGGCGGGCGGTCACGCCGCTCAATGCATAAAGGGCCGCCGCGCCAAACGGTAATAAAGCGTCCCATGTGAAGGCGTCGCTGCCCAGCCCCATTACCATGATGACCCCGATAAAGCCGACCAAAACAGCCGCCCAGCGGATTAAGCCAACCTTTTCTCCCAAGAAGATGATCGCAAAAATTGTCATGAAAAGTGCATTCGAATATGAGATGGTTGAGGCCGTGGCAAAGGCGATCCTGCCCAGAGAAAGATAAAACATAAGCTGTGCTAGCGTCACAATGGCCCCGCGCAAGCAGGCCAGCGGCCACTGACGGATTACAAAACTGCGATACGTTTGATGCCGCATGTCCGAATACCACAGCGCAATGGCACTGGGGATAATGCCAAAAACATTTCGGTAGGCGGATAATTCAACAGCGCTGTATTTGGGTGACAGAAATTTGATGATCAGACCCATCAAATCAAAAAACACCAAAGCGATCAGACTGAAGATCACCGCACGCACTATGGGCCCCGTTCCCGTCAAGGTCTTTGATCAGAGGTGGTTTTGCCCATCACTATGTGGTCAAGCCTGTCCATTGTGTCGCCTCTCCTATTGGGCATTTGTTTGTGCGACTGTGCAAAAATCGCTTTAGCAATACCCTTCTGGCCCAATCCATTGTTGAGTCGTATAGCGGTCGCCATGCGCCCAACCCACGGGCAGTGTTGTCTCGATGCGCGCCATAATTTCAGGGGTCATCGGAAAATCGCTGGCCGCAGCGCATTCTGCCAGATGTTCGGCGCTTCTGGTGCCGGGGATCGGGATCAAATGTGGGCCGCGATTTAAACACCAAGAGATGGCCAGGGTGACGGGATGGCTGCCCAGATCGTTGGCTAGGGCCTTGAATGCGCGGACCCTGGCCACATTATATCCAAAGTTGGGTTCGGTGAAACGTGGGGTCCCCTTGCGAAAATCACCGTCTTTAAACCTTGCCGGGTCGGGGGTTTGTAAAGCGAATATACCGCGCCCTAACGGTGAAAACGGCACAAAGGTAACGTCCAATTCGGCACAGGTCTGAAGCATCCCCAAATCTGGATAGCGCGCCCAGAGCGAATATTCGCTTTGCACCGCGTCGACGGGCCCAACCGCGCAGGCGCGCCGCAGCGAGGCGGGCGATATTTCTGAAAAGCCGATGCCGCCAATTTTACCTTCGGCTTTGAAAGCCAGCAGCGTCTCCATCACTTGCTCAATCTCGATTTCGGGCGCCCGGCGGTGAATGTAGTAAAGCGCCACCTGTTCGACTTGCAGACGGGTTAACGAAAGCTCCAGTTCCGCGCGTAGATGATCGCAGCTGTTGTTAAATCCGCGTTTTCCGGTTTCGGGATTGTCCCACACGGCGCCTTTGGTTGCGATAACGAATTTGGTATCATCGCCTTTCAGAAAGGAGCCGATGACGTTTTCTGACACGCCCATACCATAAATATTCGCTGTATCGAGAAAGTTGACCCCCATATCGAGGGCCGCAGCCAAGGTTCTGTGGGCCTCGGCTTCAGAGGTGGCGCCGTAAAAGCCGGCAAAGCTCATGCAACCCAAACCGACCTCGGATACCTTTGTGCCGTTTTGTAACAATTTGCGACGTTTCATCTAACACCTTTCAGACATTATTTTTTACGCTCGCGCGTAGTGAGACTCATTTTACCTGATATTGTCCAGTGGGTTCACGGCCTAGGTCTGATAAGCCTGATAAACCGGTTATTCCGGTTTTGGTATTTGGGTGGAATAATGCGGTATCTGATAGCCGCTTTGAACCGCAGGCCGCGCAGCGATCCGCGTATACCATTCATAGACTTGCGGATAGGCTTTTAGCTCAATCTGCTGCCATTGAAAGCGTGATACCCAGGGCCATATCGCCATGTCGGCAATGGTATAGGCGCCCCGACCCGCCCCCGCCAGATAATCCCGCCCCGAAAGGCGCGTATTGAGCACGCCATACAAGCGCGCGGCCTCTTTGGCGTACCGCTGTTCTGCATATTCAGATATTCCCGGATTATAATGCAAGAAATGGTGGGCCTGTCCCAGCATCGGCCCAAGGCCACCCATTTGCCACATCAGCCATTCCATCATTCGCCAGTGTTCTGTCCCCGTACAGTGAAAGCGCTTATATTTATCAGCCAAATACAGCATGATTGCGGCCGACTCCATCAGTTGGACGCCAGTTTCGTGATCAACGATCGCAGGGATGCGGTTATTGGGTGCGATTTGTAAAAACTCTGCGCTGAATTGATTTCCTTTTGAAATGTCGATGGCATGCACCCGGTATTCTATGCCCAACTCTTCCAGTAATATTGAAACTTTGCGCCCGTTGGGGGTTGTCCATGTGTACAGGTCAATCACTGTGTTTCCTTTGAAAGGGAAGGACTGGTTTTGTTCCCTGTTAGATGAAAGTTGAAGGTCACCGTATATCCTGGAAAAGCCCCCTGCAAGTGGTCTGTGGGTGGACCACTTGCAGGGAGCTATTTCAGGAACCTGATTGTACCATCGCCGCACGATCCCGGCAGCATTAAACACCCCCAACCATCGACCGTGCAAATGCCGTCTCCAGACTTCTGGCAGAATCCCTTCGAAGTACGGCATATTCCGGGTCTGGGGTATCCGGACACCCTGAAAGGCTCCGGAATATACGGACAAAAATACGAAATCTCGTTCTGTTATGAAATTGTAATGAGTGTTGGCTGGGGTGGTAGGATTCGAACCTACGGTACACGCTACCAAAAAGCGTTGCCTTACCGCTTGGCTACACCCCAACTCTGAAAAACTTCCTAAGTCTACATGGCTGCAGGTTCAAGCCCTTTTCACAGCAAAATTTGATTGAGTTGTGGAAAAAGTGAATTGTCATGCCGGTTTGATTGCCTGATCCGCTTTGTTTGGGATGCTTTTACATAATCTGAGCGGTCATTCTGGGTTTTTTGTGCAGTGTTGCGTGTCGCTCTTACCCACTTTCTGCAGGCTGAAGGGTCAAAGACCCATCGGCGCTGAGGGGCCAATACGGGTTCATTGCCAACTCCCAGACATGCCCGTCTGGATCAGAGAAATATCCTGAATACCCGCCCCAAAAAACAGGTCTTGGGGTTTTCAAGGGACGCGCCCCTGCATCTATGGCTTGTTTAAACGCTTGGTCAACTTGTTCAGTGGATGAAAAATTCTGCGCCAGTGTCATTGCACCCGTGCCGAGTTGGGCGGTGTCACGGGTCTGATCTGCCGCCAATTCATTTAAGCCGAACAGACCCAAAACGATGCCCCGCATCTGAAAAAATATGATTTGATCATCTGATCTTGGATGCGCTTGCCAGCCAAGTGTCTGATAAAATGCCAAGGCGCGTTGCAAATCGCGCACTCCAAGAGTGATCAAAGTGACATGGGGTGTGGTGGATTCTGCAGGTGTGATAAGGAAGTCCCTTAAATGAAAAATATATAGATCTAAAATGAGGCGCGCTTGTTCTCTTTAGAGCGTTTCCTGCTCATCTTGAATCGTTGGGGGATTTCCACGGGTGCGATTTTGTGATTCCCTCGTGAGCAGGAGGATCGCTTTATGCCCGCACCGTTGTCACCGGATATTCGCAATCGGTTTCAGGTTCTGCACCGAGAG
>NYVC01000035.1 GCA_002684375.1 Marinovum sp. | reverse complement strand
AGATCGAGCAAGGCAAGGGCCGCAAGGACCGACAGGTGATGTTGTCACCGAGTTTGCTAGATCTGTTGCGTGAATATTACCGCGAAGCGCGCCCGAAAGGGTGGATGTTCCCGGGGCGNAATCGCGNCGATCCGATCTCGACGCGTCAGTTCAACCGCGCTTTTGGGGTGGCTTGCGATTTTGCCGAGATCAAGAAGACCGTATCGCGGCATACGCTCCGACACAGCTTTGCCACGCATCTGCTGGAGGGTGGAACTGACATCCGCGTCATTCAGGTTCTGTTGGGGCACGCCAAGTTGGAAACGACGACGGTCTATACGAAGGTGGCCACCAAGACGATCCAGAGCGTGACAAGCCCCCTCGATTTACTCGTGCNGCGAGATGCCGGTCCGGGTTAAGCCCAGNCACGNTGCCCCGTCCCAAACTGGAGGTCGCGGACGTCTTNCGCAACTATGGGCCAGCTTATCGTCGTGAACATGCAGGACACCTAAATCTACCGCAACTGAAGGTGATGTCCGCCGTTGAGAACTGTCGCACTGCTGCCCTCGGCGGTCACGTCGCGGCCTGCACCAAGTGTGATCATCAGCACATCGCCTACAACTCGTGTCGCAATCGGCACTGCCCGAAGTGTCAGGGCGCTGCGGCGCAAGACTGGATGCTGGCGCGCATGGAGGACCTGTTGCCGGTCGAATACTTCCACGTTGTCTTCACGCTGCCAGCCCAGATCGCCGACATTGCATATCAAAACAAGGCAGCGGTCTATGGCCTGCTGTTCAAGACTGCGGCCCAGACGCTGCTGACTATCGCCGCCGATCCAAAACACCTCGGAGCACGGATTGGTATGACTTCGGTACTGCACACTTGGGGCTCCGCAATGACGCACCACCCACATNTGCATGTCATTGTACCTGGTGGCGGGCTATCGCGCGACGGAAGCGGTTGGGTCGCCTGTCGCTCAGGGTTCTTCCTGCCGGTAAAGGTCCTGTCGCGGTTGTTCCGACGCTTGTTCCTGGAAGGGTTGGCTAGATTGCACAAGACAGGCAAGCTGCGGTTTTTCAACGATCTCTCCGAGTTGGCTGATCCCGGCATCTTCGCTGCCCATCTCGTAGCGCTGCGCAAAACCGATTGGGTTGTCTATGCNAAACCACCCTTCGGTGGCCCCNAGGCCGTGCTGGCTTACCTCAGCCGTTACACGCATCGTGTGGCGATCTCCAACCATCGCCTCGTCAGCGCCGAGGCCAACACCGTGGCCTTCCGGTGGAAAGACTACCGCATCAAACGCGGTGATCACATGAGGGTCATGCGCCTGCCAACTGACGAGTTCATCCGCCGGTTCCTGATCCACGTCCTGCCCTCTGGCTTCCATCGCATCCGACATACAGGCTTCCTCGCGAATGGCATCCGCCGAGGCAGAATAGAGACGATCAGACGCTTGCTTGATGCGAAACCGAACCAAACGCCAGTTGAGGCCGAAAGTGACGATCCCTCCGACCCCCAACAGCAACAGCCTTGCCCCAAATGTGGGGGGCAAATGCGCATCATACAGACCTTCCTGCGCGGACAAACCCCAAAGTCCCGAGCTCCACCATGGGAGGACGCCNCATGATACAACAAGAAAACCCGACCTTGGCTTGCGCAGGCATCGGACCGGTCACTGCGGCCATCTCAAGAAATCTTATCCTGCACAAGGTCTATGACCGTGTGAAGAAATGCCAGTCGGTTACGTCATCTCAGGAAAATCGACATACTTGCGCTGGCTATCGTCATTCAATCGCACGCTCTGCCAGTCGACCACTGCAGCCGTAACGCAAAATCCCCATAGCATCGCAAANCTGCCCGCGCTTTCCTCCTTGTCGGATTTGTCGCCGCTGCAGCTCACGCTGACAGCAGCCACAAACCTTAGACAAAGCACCCTTTTGCCGCCTCTGCACAAAAGTCTGCTTTGGGATTGCTGTATGCGATGAAAACAGACGTCTTTGAGATGCCTCAAAAAGAGTTTAAAGGCCCGTTACCAAATTTGCTGATGCTTGATGCCATACAGGTCCTTGGCTTCGCCGCCGTGACAATAGGTGGGGGTTTGTCCATTACCTTTGAGTAACCTCACATCGGACAATACACAGGCTGCCAGCCTACTTGTGATCCTTATCGTTCTGAACGAGCAGATCAGGCGTGACACCGTCTAAATGATTTTCAGCTTTTGCGCCGCAGCGCGCCCTGCCGCGTCGCCTGTCGCGAAGGCAGTGCCCATGACGCGGATGGAGGCGTAGGCCCGTGGGTCCGCGCCTATCGTGCGTCCCGCAAAATACAAGTTGTCGATATCCTTTGCGCGCAAGGCATCCAGCGGAATTGATGCCCATCCTTCTCCACCGACTGGCGTGTAAATCGGCCTGCCCGGAATGGTATGATCTTCCATGGGCCATGCCGCTTTTGCAACGCCATCCGCGCGTTGACGTCCGGTTGCGATGTCCTCATAGGTTAGCTCATAGCGCGCGGCCGGGTGGCGGCTTTCCCGGATGCCGATTTGCGGTCCGGTTTGCACGACATAGGCGTTTTGAAAACCCGGAACATGGGCGCGCAAAAGGGCCGCGTATTCATGGGCTGCTTCGCGGGATGCGCGTTCCGCAATAGAAAAGCTGGCCGAACTGAGGTCATCCATTGGGTGATCAAACATCATCCACCACATTTCGCCAGTCTTCGGCACGGTGGTGAAAATGCCACCGTCGTCTCGAGCAGACGGCCAATCTCCGGTATAGGATTTGAACGCCGCTATGATAGCATCCCGGTCGATCGGGATGCTTTGGTCGCGCCCACCAATGCGGATGGGCGCAGAGATAGCCTGCAACCGCCCCTCAAGATCACCGGTCCGACACGGAACGCCTGCGACCAGCGACAGATTGGCGTCGCCGGTCGCATCCACAAAGCTCTCGGCTGAAACACGGGTCCGGCCATCCATACCGGCCAGTGTCACGGATTGGATTTTATCGGCGGTGCGGGTCGCGGCCGCAATTCGTGTGTGTAGCAAAACATCGACGCCATTGGCGGCAAGAACACGGTCCAGCGCAAGTTTGACCGTCTCTGGCTCCAGCAGGATGATCCAATTCAGCGTGGTGGGCGACGAAAAGGGCGCGCAATCAAGGCCCAGCTTGCGCATTTCGTCCAAAACCAGATCCGCAGCGCCATCCACCGCCTTGATCGGTTCGGGGCCCTGTTGAAAAAAACCACAATAGGCCAAGACTTGGGACGTGGTCGCGGCCCCTCCCAGAAAACCGTATTTCTCGACAAGCAAAACCCGCGCGCCCGCTTGGGCGGCCCCCAATGCTGCACCGACACCGCCGGCACCGCCACCGGCAACAACGACGTCATAATCACATTCGGGTTTTCGCATCAGGTCCGCCAGCCAAGCAAACGGCGCTCAAGTATGCCAATAAGCGCACTGATCAAAACCCCCAACAGCGACAGGATCACGACACCGGCAAANAGGCGTTCAAGATCATACAGCGACCCCGCCTCAAGGATATATGCCCCGATCCCATATTCCGCGCCTAGCATTTCCGCTGCCACCAGCAAGATAATCGCAATCGAAAGGCTGATCCGCAGCCCCGACAAAATACCGGGCATGGCACCGGGCAGCACGATTTTTCGCACGATAGACCACCATGAAAGGCCAAAACTTTGCCCCATCCGGATAAGCGTGCGGTCAACATTGTCCACCGCGCCATAGGTGGCCACGACGGTCGGTGTGAATGTGCCAAACGCGATCAACGCATATTTTGACCCCTCTCCGATGCCGAACCAAATCACAAACANCGGCAGCAGCGCAATTTTAGGAATTGGAAAGATCGCAGCCACAAGCGGCACAAGGCCAGAGCGCACATAGGAAAACAGACCGATCATAATACCGACGGCGATCCCGATACTGGCACCAATAAGAGCGCCAACAAACAAACGCGTCAGGCTGGGCAGCAAATGCTTGAACAGCAACCCACTGTCATAAAGNTGCTGGAATGTGTCAAGCACATCGGACGGGCGCGGCAAAGACAGCGACGAAATCCAGTCCGCGCGCGTGCCCCACTCAACGAACAAGATCAGTGCAACAAATATCAGTACGCCCACCCAACGGCGTGATTGTGGCGCAAAGCCACCACCGCGAAACGCGACGGATTTTCCAGTATTATCCATGAAGTAACTCCGCATCGGCCGCCCGCGCTTCGTCGCGCATCAATTGCCATAGGTGTTTCTGGGCGTGGTCAAGGTCGGCATCGCCAAATTCGCGCTCAGCCAAAGGTTTCTCAATCTCGACAATTTCACGAACTTGTCCGGGCCTGCGCGACAGAACCACAACCTTGTGTCCCAAGCGCACAGCCTCGGCCAGATTGTGTGTGACNTAGACGGCNGTAAACGGCTGGCGCGTCCACAGCTCGACCAGATCATCCATCAACAATTCGCGGGTCTGGCTGTCGAGCGCCGACAGCGGCTCGTCCATCAGCATGACCGCGGGGTTCACGGCCAAGGCACGCGCGATAGCCACGCGTTGTTTCATACCGCCGGACAACTGCTTGGGCAGGGCCTTGGCAAAGTCGGTTAGCTTGGTGCGGACCAGCACATCATCAATGATGGTTTTGGCCGCAGCGCCTTTGATGCCGTGGTCTTCCAACACCAGTGATATGTTGCCAGAGACTGACCGCCACGGCAGCAGAGCAAAATCCTGGAAAATATAGGTAAGCGGATTCAAGCAGCCTGTGGGCGGATCCCCCAATTGCAAAACACGGCCGCGCTTGGGCTTTTCCAACCCGCCGATAAATCGCAACAGCGTAGATTTACCGCAGCCCGACGGCCCTACGATGCAGACGATTTGACCGCTTGGAATATCCAGCGTGATGTCGCGCATTACTTCAAATTCGTCATAGGAATGGCCTATGCCGTCCAGCCGAATATCCATGGGTATTCCTTTGCAACGAAAAGTGGNGCCAGCATTGCGCCAGCCCCGCTTTGAACGATTATGCGCCGATGATGTCCACGTAGGACTGATCAACCAGCTGATCAATCGAAATGCCCGCATCCACGAGATCTTCGGACTTGAACCAGTCCAGCTGGTCCTTGATCGAAGTGATGTTCAGCGCCGCACCTGTGTTGATGCGCATCGTTCCGTTGATGATGGATGGCGCAGCCTTGGCACGCTCACGGTCTGCGTAGACGTATTTGTGGATCAAATCGACCATGGCGTCCTGATCGGCAGTGCCGTCGATCATCGCGGCGGCATAATCGTCAGCGCCCTTTGAAAATGCGTTCAAGAAGCTTTCGGTCTGGCCNCGCTCATCCGCTGCGTTTTTGGCGGATGTAAACACGGTCGTCACCTGATAATCAGGCAGATAATCTGCCACATTGCCGATGATGTGCAGCGCGCCGGAGCCCGCCAAAGGCTTGGCGATATGGGGCACGATGGACCATCCGTCAACCTGACCTGATTTCATCGCACCAATGATNGCGCCGACCTTTTGCAGGGGCACGAACGACAAATCAATGCCTTCGGCCTGCGCCATCTTGGACCCCATATAGTGGAAAGACGAGCCCGACTGCGTGACAGCATAACGCTTGCCATCCAGCGCCGCACAAGAGGTCACACCCGCTTGGAATGCCGCGTTAGAGGCAAGGTACTTCTGCCCGTCAATGCCAGATTCTTCGCTCAGCGCGCCACCTATGACTTTGATTGCGCCTTTTTCAGCCAAGTTGATCAGCCCGCCCGAAACAGCGGTGACGGCGTAATCCACATCGCCAGAGGCAATGGCAACGGCCATAGGAGTGGCTGCTTGGAAGAATTCGAACTCGACGTTCAAACCAGCGTCGGCAAAATACTTGCGTTCTTGCGCGATGAAACTTGCGGAATGCGATGTGAACCGCAGCGCGCCGACTTTTATCGTTTTGTTTTGTGCATAAGCCGGGGCCGAAAGCCCTGCTGCGGCCACGGTTCCCCCCATGAGGGCCAGTGCCTTGCGGCGATTTAGATGTGTCATGTTATCCTCCCCATATGACAGTTTGTTGTATTATTGTCGAAGCTCTGCTACGACNTCTTCTTGTAATAAGGTCAAGGCGTCCTCTGCCCGGCGCGCCAGAACTGCCTCTAGCAGTCCATCTTGACGCNTTCGCCGCGCTGCCCAGTCCAAGCGTCCTTCGCGCATTTGCGCCAACCGAAAACGGCGGCTTTGATCAANGANCTTGCGTTGCAAATCAATCAGGCGTGGGCTGTCGCAAGCGTCTATCAAGGTGTACGAGAACGCGCGGCAGGCTTCGTCCCACTCTAGCGCGACCAGATCGTCAGGGTTTGTTGCCGCCGCAGCTTCCGTCTTTTGCAAAGTGTGATGCGCGGCCATAACTCGGCCTTCCCACGCAATGTTGCCAAGCTCAATCGCACGTGACAAGGCCAGCTTTTCGACCTCACATCGGACCATCACGATATCGCGTACATCGCCTTCGGTGGCCGAGGTGACGCGAAACCCACGTTGTGCTGTGGCCTCCACCAAGCCTTCGGCCGACAAAATACGCAGCGTCTCGCGCATGGAATGATTAGACCCACCATAGCGGGTTCGCAGCTCGTTCAACTTCAGCTTTTGGTCCGGTAGCAAAGTCCCAAACGCAATATCGCGGCGCAACGACGAGGCGAGCAGTTCAACAATTGTACTGTCATCCGAAGACTTTCTCGAAAACATATTTTCTACACCGTAAAATCAAAAACGTTGGACATTTTTAGATATATGCCCTCATTTGAGTCAACCTACATTTTCAAACGGGGGCGGGTGAGTGAACATTTCAGGCAGAACCAAGCTTTTTCCGATCATCGGGGATCCCGTCGCGGGGGTTGTGTCCCCGCCTGCGGTAAATGCGTGGTTTCAGTCCAATGCCATTGATGCATGCATGATGCCATTGAACATCCCTGCATCGAACATCACGGGCTTCTGGGATATGCTACGCGCGTCAAACACGTTTCTGGGATGCTCAATCACCTATCCGCACAAGCAATCAGCCTATGCACAGGTCGACACCATGACCGAACGCGCCACCCGTTTAGGTGCACTGAACACAGTGCGGCGCGCGGATGACGGGTCGCTGTGTGGCGACGCGACCGATGGCACAGCACTTTTGCAGGCGATTGGCCAAGCGGGGGCGCGCGTCAACGGTGCTTGTGTTCATATCACCGGTGCTGGTGGAGGCGCTGGCCGTGCCATCATTGACGCCCTATGCGACGCCGGTGCGGCGAATATTATTCTTGAAGATACCGACGCCGCCCGATTGGCGCAGACGTTGGCATTGGTGGAACAGTTTTGGCCAAACACGTCAATTGGCGACAAAGGCCCTGCAGACATCGTGATTGATGCAACCCCGAACGGGAAAAATGCCAACGCCGCGCCGCTGTTAGCTCCTGAGGTTGTATCGGGTTGCAAGGCAATCTGCGATATTGCCGGCCAGCACGGACAAAGCCAGCTATTGAATACTGCAAAACAGATGAAAAAAATCGCAATTGATGCCTCAGACATGGGGTACTGCCAAGTCCAAGCCCAGATGGCGTTCCTTTTCCAAAACCAAACCGCGTTTTGACTATTTATTGAAGACCGGACGTTCATGCATTTCGCAGAATCAGTCACTTTGGGCTCAAAGCAGCCGTCAAACGGGGACGGCGCGGCGGATGAGCAAAGGCCTTGAGTGATCACACCATTAAACATGCGGAAGCCATGATCAAGGCCACTGAAAATTACCCGTTCATCGGAGATGTCATCGATCAGCTCAAAATAGGACGCACCGCATTCTGCCGATATTTCCCAGCAGAACGCCTCAAGCAGCTACGACCAGAGTATTCAAAAAGCCCACAAGCGTAATAAAATCCCGTGGGACTTTACGTACCTTTATGCAAATCGACCCTCAGTGGTTATGATGAACCAGAAACTCTCTCTTATCAAAGGACACTATTTGGACCCATAGGCTCTGAAGACAGAGAGTAATTTGGAAGTCCTGAACTTCAACAGCCTCTAGTCCAGTTGAGCGCATAGGAACCAATCGATCAGGCGCTCTACAAACTGAGGTGTAGTTGGCTCGGCT
>NYVC01000034.1 GCA_002684375.1 Marinovum sp. | reverse complement strand
CCAGCATTTCAGCAATTTTGGTCACCCGATCTTTGATCACTGCCTCATCGACGCCGCGGTTGCGCAACGGGAAGGCAAGATTGTTATAGACACTCATAGTATCATAGATTACCGGAAACTGAAAAACTTGGGCAATATTGCGCTGCTCTGGCGGCAGCTCAGTCACATCTCTGCCATCGAAAAAAATCCGGCCCTCAGACGGCTCCAGCAAGCCTGAAATGATGTTCAACAGGGTGGATTTACCACAACCCGACGGCCCAAGCAGCGCGTAAGCACCGCCATTGTGCCAATCGAGATCGATGTCTTTCAGCACATAGTCATCTGGCCCAGTCGGACGAGGCAGATAGCTGTGCCGCAATTGTGAGAGAGTTATTCTTGCCATATCCGATGCTCTATTTACGCCACACGTTGACCGTCAGCGGCAAAGTAAAAGCACTTTGACGGATCAAGATAAAAGGGATGTGCTGCGCCGATTTCGTAACTATGAACGCCGTGTGCCAATGACACCCAGACGTCTTCACCTATCGAGAAATGCGCACTGCTGTCCGAGCCGCTGAGTTCGGTCACCAAAACGGTGCCGGTCAAGCGCACACAGGCCGTTTGAGTTTGCACCGGCGCAACATGATTGGGCCGGACCGCGACCTGATAGACCCCGTCGCGCAAAGCTGCTGCCTCCCCCGATAATTCCCAACTCGTTTCAAGGTTCAAATGCGCGGTTGTCCCGGTTTTCGTGATCTGGGCCGCATTAATTGGGGGATCAGAGAACACGTTTGCCGATGTGAAATCATTGGGCCGGTGATATAATTCGCTGGTTGGGCCAAACTGAGAGACCCGCCCATCAGAAATTAGCGCCGTCTCCCCGCCCAACAACAACGCCTCTTCCGGCTCGGAGGTGGCATAGACCACCACCGCACCACGCCCAGCAAATAACACCGGCAATTGCTCACGCAGTTCTTCACGCAGTTTGAAATCCAAATTGGCCAAGGGTTCGTCCAGAAACACTGCCTTACTTTGTTTGACAATAGCGCGGGCAAGCGCTGTGCGCTGTTGCTGGCCGCCCGACAGTTCTTGAGGCCGCCGCGCCAGCAATGGTCTGATCTGCAGAATATCTGCCGCCTCTTCCACCCGTCCTTGTAACTCGGAGCCAGATATTCCGGCGAGTTTGAGCGGTGAGGCGATGTTATCAAATACCGTCATATGCGGATAATTTACAAAAAACTGATGCACCAGAGATATGTTACGCTTTTGCGTCGACAGCGCCGTAATATTGGTTCCGTCCATCAAAATCTCACCATCGGCAACAGGGTCCAACCCTGCCATCAATTTAATCAACGAGGTTTTACCCGATCCTGTCTCGCCGAGCAGAACGTTGAAATGTCCCGGCTTCAAGAGCAGGTTTGTGGGCTTAATATGGCACACCCCCGCCACCTGTTTGGTAATATTTCTTAGCTCAAGCGTCATGAGTTCTCTTTTCAGCATCCACAGTAGATCTGTATTGGGTAAGGGCCTTTGGTACCGCCCATCGCTTATATGCGCCGCGGTTCTTCAAAGTCAGGGCCCATAGCGGGCCCTGACCATAAGCTAGGTTACCATTCACCAACGATTATTGCGACGCCCAGCGAGCAACCAGTGCTTCATAATTCACTGTTTGACCCTGTGGCTTTTCATTGGCCAGCGGTGGTTTCGCGCCACCATTGGCATACCAATAGGCTGAATCGCGTTCTTCATTCAGGCGTGGACCACATCCGCCATAGACATTGGCGGCCTCATCGGCGGCCTGCATCCGTGCCATTGTGATATCCATTTCACCCGCAAGACGATCCATCGCCTCTTGGGGAGTAAACGCCCCAGAGTTCACATCACCAATTTGCTGCCACCAGATTTGTGCCAGTTTTGGGTAATCCGGCACGTTGATGCCGGTTGGCGACCATGCCACGCGGTCAGGTGACCGATAGAACTCAACCAGACCACCCAGTTTGCCAGCCCGCTCGGTAAAGGAGGCGTGGTTGACTGAGCTGTCGCGGATAAAGGTCAGACCGACATGTGACTTTTTCACATCGACCGTCTTGGAGACCACGAACTGTGCATAGAGCCAAGCAGCTTTTGCGCGCTCTTCTGGGGTTGATTTTAGGATCGTCCAGGATCCAACATCCTGATAACCAACCTTCTGTCCCTCTTCCCAATACGGGCCATGTGGGCTTGGGGCCATCCGCCACAGCGGAGTGCCTTCGGCGTCAACCGTATTGTTGCCGGCGGACTGCGGCGCCACCATGTCGGCGGTAAATGCGGTGTACCAGAAAATTTGCTGGGCCACGTTGCCTTGGGCTAGGGCCGGCAAGGATTGATAGAAATCATAGCTCGCCGCACCGGGAGGGGCGTAGTTGCGCAGCCATTCATCCCATTTACGGATCGCATAGACCGCCGCTGGACCGTTGGCTGCCCCACCACGGCTGACGGATGCTCCGACAGGATTACAAGTTCCCGCTTCCATTCGGATACCCCATTCATCGATTGGAATACCGTTCGGCTCGCCCTTTGATCCGGCACCAGCCATTGATAACCACGCATCGGTCATGCGCCAGCCAAGATCAGGCGCGCGCTTGCCATAATCCATGTGGCCATAGATGGTGTTGCCATCAATTTCTTTGACATCCTTTGAGAAGAACTCTGCGATGTCCTCATAGGCTGACCAATTCACAGGCACGCCCAGATCATAACCATATTTCGCTTTGAACGCGTCTTGCAGATCGGTGCGGTCGAACCAATCTTTGCGGAACCAGTACAGGTTGGCAAATTGCTGATCAGGCATCTGATACAAATCGCCATCGGGGCCCGTGGTAAACTGGGTTCCCATGAAATCATCCAGATCCAGGCCCGGGTTGGTCACATCCGCGCCAGAACCCGCCATGAAATCTGTCAGGTTAACCGCCAGTTGCAAGCGCGAGTGGGTTCCGATCAAATCACTGTCGTTGACATAGGCGTCATACAAGTTGCGCCCGGTTTGCATTTGCGTTTGCACGGCCTGTACGACCTCGCCCTCGCCCAGTATCTGGTGGTTGACCTTGATTCCGGTGATCTCTTCAAACGCTTTGGTCAGAACTTCGGATTCATAAGAGTGGGTAGGTATACCCTCCGATAGCACATTAACCTCCATGCCCACAAACGGCTTGGACGCGTTGATAAACCACTTCATTTCAGACAGTTGTTCCGATTTTGACAGCACTGAAGGTTGAAATTCTTGGTCAACCCATTTTTGAGCTGCCGCTTCATCGGCAATAGCTGTCGTAGACCCCGCAATGACGGCAGATACCGCTACTGCGGAGAGCAGATACTTACGCATCTTATCTCCTCCCATTATATCGATTTGTGCCGGACGCTGCCGACAAGATGATAGTTGACCAATACAAACCCAGTTGTCAACTAAAAGATTAGTAGAAAAGGGTTTGTGGAAATTTTCATTTAACATATTGTTTTTAAACTTATATATCTATTCACCTATTAAATGAAGCGTTTTACCCTAGCAAAAATCTATGCTTCCCCATCAATAAGACCGAAAAGGCGTGCAGAAAAAAGCAGATCGGTCGAAATTTTTCAGCCCAAGTTTCGCCTGACGAGCTCAGAAGAATCTGAGAATTTTTTTAACAACTCGCCCACGCGGCCCCGAGGCGGTAAATTATTCGACAGACCGCAGATCAAGGGTTGATGAGTACGGCGGCTTTCGTCACACAGTCACAAGCATGTTAGACCGTCTTTATACCCGCCTTCTGGCCCTGTCACAGCACCCCAAAGCGCTTTGGGTGCTGGCACTGGTGGCCTTTGCCGAGAGCTCGGTTTTTCCAATCCCACCAGATTTTTTGATCCTGCCAATGGTTCTGGCCGCCCCATCACGGGCGTGGATCATTGCCTCCGTTGCGATGGTCGCCTCGGTTGCCGGTGGGATGATTGGATACGCAATCGGCGCAGTAATGTTTGAACAGCTGGGTCAGCCAATTTTGCAAGCCTTGGGTAAAGGGGATGCAATTGAAGAATTCAACCAACGATTCAATTCTCTTGGGTTTTGGGCTGTTCTGGGCGCAGGCTTAACGCCTTTTCCGTATAAGGTGATTACCATTATGTCTGGATGGACTGGCATGCATCTGGGTACATTCATCGCCACGTCAATCTTGGCGCGTGGCTTGCGGTTCTTTATTGTCGCGGGACTTTTGTGGAAATTCGGGGCGCCAATTCGCGGATTTATCGAAAGACGGTTGGGGCTGGTATCGATCTTGTTTATGGTCCTGCTCATCGGAGGATTTTTTGTGGTGAAAGCGTTATGAGCCAGTCTCGAATGGTCATGCTAGCAATCATGGGATCGGCAGTGCTTTTGCTGGCGGCTTTGGGGTTCCAATATCTGGCAGATATGGCGCCGTGCAAGATGTGTTATTGGCAACGCTACCCACATATCGCCGCCATTCTTTTTGGCTTTGGCTTCTTTATCGTAAAACACCCTTCAGTCCTTTGGCTGGGGGCGGCTTCGGCCCTCGCAACCGCCATAATCGGAATGTACCACGCCGGGGTTGAACGCGGTATCTGGCAGGGTCCTACAAGCTGCACCTCGGGATCTATTGACGGGCTCAGCACCGAAGATTTAATGGCTCAGATCATGGCCGCGCCTATGGTGCGATGCGATGATATCGCCTGGGAGCTATTTGGGCTGTCGATGGCCGGTTGGAACGCGGTGGCTTCATTGGGCTTGGTGGTGATCTGGCTCTGGGCAAGCAGGCTTTGGAACACGCGCTAGCGGGCTTTGCGTGTCGACAACAGCAGGCTGGTTTCGCTTGACGTCACCCCATCCATACGACGGATTTTGGCCAGAGTACTGTCAAAATCCTCCAAAGAATTTGTGCCAATCTCGGCGATAACATCCCAGCGCCCATTGGTCGAATGCACCGCCCGCAGTTCCGGTAAACCTGTCAGCTGACGCACAATCCTGTCTGTGCCGCGACCCTCAATACCAATCATCATAATGCCGCGCACAGGATCACGGATTGCGTCGTCTTTCAAAACTACCGTAAAACCCAGAATATCGCCGCGTTGCTGCAAGCGTTCGATGCGACTGCGTACCGTGGTGCGTGACACGCCCAGCTGATGCGACAAATCGGAAAGCGACACCCGCGCATTTTCGCGCAGAGCCGATATCAGCCCATGATCTTTTTTATCCATTTTGAAATTTTTTACATCCATTATGATCAATATACTTTCAATTAGATCACTTTACTGGCTTTTTTGCAATCATTTTTCACATCATAGCTTTATCGTGGCAAACAGCGGACCGAGGGCATAATGACACAACAACACTGTATTTTAATCGGCGCTCCCGTCGACAGCGGCAAAAAACGGCCCGGCTGCTTAATGGGTCCCGACGCTTACCGGACCGCTGGACTGGCCCGGGCCCTGCATGACCTTGGGCATACCGTCAGTGACCTTGGCAACATCACGGCAACGCCAGTGGCAAAAGTTCAGACCAAGCACAGTGCATATCAGTTAGAAGAAACCATCGGGTGGACGCAAAGTCTGGCCATGACCGCACACAACGCAATCGCTGACGCTGTGCCTATTTTTCTCGGTGGCGACCACGCCCTGTCTCTGGGCTCGATCTCGGGGGTTAACCGATATGCTACAGCACAGGGGCGACCACAATTTGTTCTGTGGCTTGATGCCCACAGCGACTTTCATACTTTGGAGACATCGACCTCAGGAAATCTGCACGGCACGCCTCTGGCTTATCTGACCGGCCGCAACGGCTTTCCCGGCTTTCCAGAGATGCACGCGCCCATCCCGCAGGAAAATGTCTGTATGCTGGGTCTGCGCTCGATTGACCGTCCCGAATTAGACGCCTTGGCCTCAAGCCGGATCGCGCACCACGACATGCGCGAAATCGACGAGCACGGCATCGCTCGCCCGCTCTCGGAGTTTCTGACCCGCGTGTCCGCCGCGGGCGGTATGCTGCACGTATCCCTTGATGTAGATTTTCTCGACCCGTCAGTCGCCCCAGCGGTTGGCACGACCGTACCCGGCGGTGCAACTGTGCGTGAGGCCCATCTGGTGATGGAGATGCTGCATGACAGCGGGTTGATGACGTCACTTGATCTGGTGGAATTAAATCCATTTTTAGACGAACGCGGTAAAACGGCTTTGCTTATGGTCGATCTGGCAGCCTCTGCCTTTGGGCGGCGTGTCTTTGATCGTCCAACCCGACCATTTCAATAAAGGATACAACATGCTTCCGCCGTCACAAAAAGCTCTGGTTCCGTTCATTTCAGTCGATCACATGATGCAACTGATAAATCATATTGGCTTGGAGCAGATGCTCACTGGGTTGGCCAGCGCCATTGAAGACGATTTCAAACGGTGGCAAAGCTTTGATAAAACCCCGCGCATTGCCAGTCATTCGGCCGAGGGCGTGATCGAGCTGATGCCAACCGCAGACGAAACCGCCTACGGGTTCAAATACGTAAACGGCCACCCCAAAAATACCCGCAGCGGATTGCAAACCGTCACCGCCTTTGGCCTGTTGGCCGATGTCAAAACCGGCTATCCTGTCCTTTTGACCGAAATGACGCTTTTGACGGCCTTGCGCACAGCGGCAACGTCGGCGGTCGCCGCCAAATATCTGGCCCCCAAAGCGGCTGGAACCATGGCTATGATCGGCAATGGGGCGCAGTCGGAGTTCCAAACCATTGCGATGAAGGCCATCTGCGGTATCACCTGTGTGCGGCTATACGATATCGATCCTACCGCGACCGCAAAGGCGGCGCAAAACCTTGCCGGCCAAGGGATAAAAGTGATCCGTTGTTCCAGCCCCGAGCACGCCATCGAAGGGGCACAAATTATCACGACGTGCACGGCCGACAAGCAATATGCTACCATTCTGACCGATAATATGATCGGCGCCGGGGTTCATATCAATGCCATCGGTGGCGATTGTCCCGGCAAAACGGAATTGCACCGGGATGTTTTGCTCAGATCCGATATTTTTGTCGAATATCCACCACAGACACGGATTGAGGGTGAAATTCAGCAACTTGAACCCACCCATCCCGTCACAGAGCTCTGGCGGGTTATCGCCGGTCAAAGCGCAGGCCGCACAGAGACAAAGCAAATCACCCTGTTCGACAGCGTAGGATTTGCGATCGAAGATTTTAGCGCCCTGCGGTATGTACGCGCGCAGGTGCACGGCACCCCCTTCTTACAAATGCTAGACCTGCTGGCCGATCCCAACGATCCCCGCGATCTTTTTGGTATGCTGAAGCGATCACAGCCATGCCCATCACCCCTAGAGATAGTCTGACCGCTGCAATCCATATTTTGCCATTTTTTCGTTCAACGTGCGGCGTGGTAAACTCAACTCTTCCATCACGGCCAGAATACTGCCCTTCTTGCGGCGCATTGTGTTGTCGATCAACATGCGTTCAAAGGCTTCGACGTACTCTTTCAGCGGTTTACCATCGGTGGTGACCACAGCCGGGACCTGTTCGGAATCTACCATCAACAGGGACGAGAGTGATCCCCCGCCGCGTCGCGATTGCAAAATCGCGCGCTCTGCCACATTGATCAATTGCCGCACATTCCCCGGCCAGGGTGATTGTAGGATCTGCGCCGTGTCCTGCGCTGACAACTCGGGCACCTCACAGCCGTATTCTTCGCAAAACTGACTGCTCAACTGCGTAAATAGCGCAAGAATATCATCACCGCGTTCCCGCAGCGGAGGCGCAGTAATCCGCAGCCCAGCCAAGCGGTAAAATAAGTCACTGCGCAATGTCTCTTTCGGCATATGGGCGGGGTCTTGGCTGTTACAGACTGCAATGATCCGCGTCTCAGGCGGGCTGCCTTGCTGATCCAGAAAGCCGAGTAGCCGCGCCTGAACAGCCGGCCCAAGTGTCTCAATATCTTCAAGCACCAAAGTTCCGCCTCTGGCGGCCTCAACCGCCGGCAGTAGGTTATCATCAGGCTGCATGGGGCCGAACAGACGCCCGATTAACGCCTCTTGTTCAACGGCACTGCAAGAGATCAGTGAAAATGTTTTACCAGCCCGGCTGCCGACGGCATGCAGGGCGTGGGCTGCAAGGGTCTTTCCAGTGCCGGTCTCACCATCGATCAGCACATGTCCATCGGCTTGCCCCAAATCCAAGATGTCTTCGCGCAATTGCCGCATGGCGGGCGAGTTTCCAGCCAGTTTTTGAATCAGTTGACCCCCATCCGACAACTCGCGGCGCAAAGCCCGATTATCAAGCGTCAACCGGCGCGCTGCAGTCGCCTTGCGCACGATCGCAGTCATATTATCAGGGTCAAAAGGCTTTTCGAGAAAGTCAAACGCCCCAAGACGCATCGCCTCAACTGCCATCGGCACATCACCGTGTCCGGTAATCATCATCACAGGCAAAGCGCTATCACTGCTCATCAATTTCTTCAACAAGCCCAAACCATCCATCCCCGGCATGCGAATATCTGTGATGACGATGCCCGGATAATCAGGGCCGACAACGCTCAGCGCCTCTGCAGCGCTGGCAAAACTTTCGGTGTCATAGCCCGAAAGAGACAACCACTGCGAGATGGAAAGACGCATATCTTTTTCATCATCAACAATTGCAACCTTCATCATTTCAGACATCTTTTATCACTCCGCTGCGGCAATATNATCGGCCAGAATCGGCAGTTGCATCTCAAACAGGGCCCCACCGTCTTCAACGTTGCGAACCAAGAGNCGGCCGCCCAAATCTGTCACGATACCCGATGAAATAGCCAAGCCCAAACCAACGCCCTNACCGGGTTGTTTGGTGGTGTAGAACGGCTCAAACAATGCATCCAGATCATCAACCCCATAGCCGTTATCGCGCACGGTCAGGGTCGCGTGTTCACCGCCAGCCAATCGAATTTCGATCTCTGGGTCCACAACCCCCTGCGTAGCATCAATGGCATTGCGCAACAAATTAACCAACACCTGTTCTATTCGGACCCTATCGCCCAAAACCCAGATCGGGGTCTCTGGGGCTCTGCGGATGATATGTACCGCTTCTTGCTTTAATTGCAGTTCCATCATCGAGAGCACCGCGCCAATTGCACTGTTCAAATNCACAGGCACAAGGCTATCNCCTCCCTTACGNGCATAGGATTTCAATTGCCGGGTAATCGCCCCCATGCGTTCAAGCANNTCATCAATGCGGTGAAANGACACCAAGGCCTCGTCAGGNCGATTCCGTCCGAGCAAAAGACGCGCGCCCGCTAAATAGGTTTTCATCGCCGCTAGGGGTTGGTTCAGTTCGTGGCTAACCGCCGCTGACATTTGCCCCAAAGCGGCCAGTTTAGAACTTTGGGCAATCGTTTGCTCGGCCACTTCCAGNGTTTTCTGCACCCGCTCCCGTTCCGCAATCTCCCGCTGCAGGCGTAAATTAAGCTGTCGAAGGTCTGCCGATTCCTGTTGGAAACGCTGCATACGGTCCACAGACTGTCGACTGAGATAATAGAAGCAAAAAGCCAGAAAAACCGCGAANCCCATAACTTCCAACGCCAAAAACCCGTTCACCCGTTCCCGCACCCCGGCATAGGTCCGAAACCCGGCCATCCGCCAACCACGAAATGCCACCCGGCTCTCTACGCGCATCATGCCTTCACCGCGCAGATAGGCATCCGCAGGCACAGCAGTCCAATCACTCGTCGTCTGAATAGCGCGCTGTATCGCACCACTGGGCAGTTGGCGTGCCAGCGCCTCAGCTTCACCGAGGCCTCGCCAGAGCGGCTCGGTTGACAAAATAATCACTCCGGTGTTGTCAGTGACAATCACAGCATCCGAAATTCCTGCCCAAGCATGTTCGTATTTTTGCAGATCTGCCTCGACAAAAATCACGCCAATGGTCACACCTTGGCTTTCTATCCGCCGAGAATAGATGAAATTATAGGCTCCAACCTCGTCTTTATAAACGTTGAACATCGTGGCGTCCGCCCCCATGGCTTGGGTGTAATAGGGTGCGTCTTGATGCCGTGACCCAAGGCGGGTGCGATCGGTCGACGCCACCACCCGACCCTCCGCNTCNAGGAGCGTGAGCGTTTCCGCNCCGATTTCGTCTACGAACGAAATCAGGCGCTGTGTTGACTGTGAGAAATTACCTGAATTCAGCGCACCTATCAGCGTGGGGTCGCGCGCTAAAAGCTGCGGGACAATAGCTGTTTGCCGCAATTCACTCAGCAGCGTACCACTGTAAAGTGCGAGCCGCAGTTCTGCTTGATTGCGCGAGGTTTCGGTAAAGCGGTCAATCAAAACCCGGTTGGTGACCCATATAGACGCAATCGCTAGTACTGTAAGAAACACCAAAGCAAGCCTGATCCGCCATTTAATCTGCGCGGTAAGAGCGGTCTCTTGATTTGCTTGTTGATCCTTTTCCATACGTTACAGTAGGACCGTTGCGCATAATTCTCAAGTCATGCGGCNGCCATTTGCGCCATCAAACTGGCGAAAAGCCGCTGCCCATCGGCACTGTGATGTTGCCTATCGACAGCGCGCTCAGGGTGCGGCATCATCCCCAGAATACGCCGGTTTTCAGACAAAATTCCTGCCACAGACCCATCTGACCCGTTCGGGTTATCCACGTAGGTAAATGCAATCCGGTNATCGCCCTCCAATCGCGCCATCACCTCTGCGTCTGCGGTGTAATTTCCGTCGTGATGGGCAATCGGAATCTGCACACGCTGCGCGGCGCTATACTCCGATGTGAAGACACTATCNGTGGTGCCAAGTTTCAGGTCGATCGTTTTACTGATAAATTTCAGGTCCACATTTCGAAGCAATGCGCCCGGCAACAATCCGGTCTCTGTCAAAATCTGAAACCCATTGCAAATGCCCAACACATATCCGCCCCGCTCGGCGTGGGTGATGACCGAGCGACAAATCGGAGAATTTGCTGCAATCGCCCCACAGCGCAGATAATCCCCAAAAGAAAATCCACCCGGTAACCCAACAATATCAATTCCATCCGGCAGCGTCGTATCCTTGTGCCAGACCATTGTCACCTCAGCACCCGTGGCTTCGAACGCCACAGCAAGATCGCGGTCACAGTTTGATCCTGGAAACACAATCACCGCGGCGCGCATTAGATAAACTCCACGTGGTAAGTTTCGATCACNGTGTTGGCGAGCAGCTTGTCACACATCTCACCAACCCGTTTTTCGGCCGCCGCGCGCTCCGTTTCGATCAAGTCCAACTCAATCACCTTGCCTTGACGCACACCCTCGACGCCTTCAAAACCCAAGGTCGCAAGCGCATGGCGCACCGCTTCGCCCTGAGGGTCAAGAACCCCGTTTTTCAGCATAATATGTACGCGCGCTTTCATGTCGTCTCCTTACGGTCATAGGGGCACTCGGGGTGCGTTAGTTGATCAGCGTCGGCTTGCCCATGGGGGCGGCGTTTTTCGGCATGACGCCAAGCCGCCGCGCGACTTCGGTATAGGCGTCGGTCAAATTGCCCAGATCGCGCCGAAACACATCTTTGTCCAATTTTCGGCCGGTTTCGATATCCCATAACCGACAGCTATCGGGGCTGATTTCATCGGCCACGACAAGCCGTTGGAAATCGCCNTCATAAACCCGGCCAATTTCGATTTTAAAATCAACCAACCGGATTCCAACCGCCATCATGACACCGGACATGAAATCGTTGACCCGCAGCGCAAGACTTAGCACGTCGTCCATATCCTGTTGGCTGGCCCAGCCAAAGGCGGCAATATGCTCTTCGGACACCAATGGGTCGCCTAGCGCGTCATCCTTATAACAATACTCGACAATTGGGCGTGGTAAGGCGGCNCCCTCTTCCAGCCCCAACCGNGTGCAAATGGTTCCAGCGGCATAGTTGCGTACGATAATTTCTAGCGGAATGATTTCGCAGGCCCGAACCAATTGTTCGCGCATATTCAGGCGTTTGAGAAAATGCGTCGGAACACCGATATTATTCAGGCCNGTCATGAAGAATTCCGACAAACGGTTGTTCAGAACCCCCTTACCGTCAATGACTTCCATTTTCTCGGCATTAAACGCGGTGGCATCATCCTTAAAATACTGGACGATAGTCCCAGGTTCTGGCCCTTCATAAAGAATTTTAGCTTTGCCTTCATAGATTTTGATGCGCCGCGCCATTTTATTTCTTTCTATATTCGGGAGCCGAGTCTCAGCCGGTGGGCTCCACATAGTATATGGGTTGAGTTGCTGCAAGCGCCGCCATGTAGTTTGANAGTTTGCGCACGTGCAGACAGGGGGACCATAAGCACCAACCCCACACATTCAGTGCCCATTGGCGGTGTAAGACACCCAGCATTTGGACAAGAATTCATAATCTTGTTGAGAAATATGCATTTGTTTCATGTCTACTTACGTGACAATGCGTGACAAGGGGTTTGAGGCTAAATAGGACCGGGACCAATGACCAATGCGTTATCACGCTTGCTGAACAAAAAAGGCTATTTGCTGGCCGATGGGGCCACCGGGACCAACCTGTTTAATATGGGGTTGATGTCAGGGGATGCCCCCGAACTGTGGAATGAAACCCGGCCAAGAGATATTCTTAAATTGTATCAGGACGCGGTTGACGCCGGCAGCGATCTATTTTTGACAAATTCTTTCGGTGGTAACAGCGCACGCTTGAAACTGCATAACGCCGGGCACCGGGCGCGCGACCTTTCACGTATTGCGGCCGCACTCGGACGTGAGGTCGCCGATAAAACCGGCCGGCCTGTGATTGTCGCAGGTTCAGTCGGCCCAACCGGAGACATAATGGCACCACTGGGNCCCCTGACCCACAGTGTGGCGGTNGAAATTTTCCACGAACAGGCTGACGGCCTGAAAGAGGGTGGCGCCGACGTCTTATGGCTTGAAACAATTTCCGCGCCGGAAGAATTTCGTGCAGCTGCTGAAGGTTTTGCCCTGGCCGGTATCAACTGGTGCGGCACGATGAGTTTCGACACCGCCGGNCGNACTATGATGGGCATGACCTCTGAGGCGATGGTCCGGATGGTTGAGGCGCTGCCCAACNCACCGCTTGGATTTGGCGCAAACTGCGGCACCGGAGCCTCTGATTTGTTACGCACTGTTTTAGGATTTGCCAGCCAACNCAGCGCTTTGCCGATTATTGCCAAGGGCAACGCCGGCATTCCAAAATATGTTGACGGCCATATCCATTACGACGGCACACCCGAACTGATGGCCGATTATGCGGTTATGGCGCGTGATTGTGGTGCGACAATTATTGGTGGCTGTTGTGGCACCATGCCGGAGCATTTGAGCAAGATGCGTGCCGCCCTCGATGAACAACCCAAAAGTGTTCCGCCAAAACTGGANGACATTGTCGCNAGAATCGGGCCGTTCTCATCAGCCAGTGACGGCACTGGCGACACGGACGCAACACCCCCACGCCGCCGTACCAGACGGGCCACAAAAGCCAAACAATCGCAACAGTAAGCCGTATNTCGATTGCCGTTTCAAAATCAGATCAACACCCAGACAAAACACTAGCAGCCACAGCCGAGCCAAGACTTGATCGCGCGAGAATACCAACCAAAAGAAGGCCCAAAACCCAATTTTAGATCGATAAGTCGGTAGCGAAACCGTCAATGTCGCAATCCGAATAGTCTGAAATGGGCAAATTGATCAGATGAGAGTTACTATAAGCCGCATTCTGCGGCCACACAGCCAAGGAACGCGCCATGTCGGAACAAGACGACGAAATNATTCTGTCAGAGTTGGATGACGAAGAACTGGTGCAGCAAATGTTTGACGACTTGTATGACGGTCTCAAGGAAGAGATCGAAGAAGGCGTTAATATCTTGCTTGGGCGGGACTGGGCGCCCTATCAGGTCTTAACAGAAGCCTTGGTTGGCGGCATGACTATTGTCGGCAAAGACTTTCGCGATGGTATTTTNTTCGTGCCAGAGGTTCTGTTGGCCGCAAACGCGATGAAGGGTGGCATGGCCATCCTCAAACCTCTGTTGGCCGAAACCGGCGCGCCGCGCATGGGGAAAATGGTTATCGGGACCGTCAAAGGCGACATTCATGACATTGGCAAAAACCTTGTCTCAATGATGATGGAAGGGGCCGGATTNGAGGTCGTTGATTTGGGGATCAACAATCCGGTCGAAAATTATCTTGANGCTATCNCGACNGAAGAGCCCGACATTCTGGGCATGTCAGCACTATTAACCACCACAATGCCCTATATGAAGGTGGTGATAGACACATTGATTGAAAAGGGCATCCGGGATGATTATGTCNTTCTGGTGGGNGGCGCACCGCTGAATGAAGAGTTTGGAAAAGCGATCGGCGCCGATGCCTATTGTCGCGATGCTGCCGTAGCGGTGGAAACTGCGAAGGAATATATGGCGCGCAAACACAATTTGATGGCTGCCAGCTAAAAATTGATGGCGCCAGTAAAAATCCGTGCGCCGCACCAACGTTGGAGCCGCTAACGCAGGTGGTGAGATGNCCAAAAAAGGAGCCGCTGCTTGTCCCCGCGCCGCACCCCAATTCCANCTCAAGAGGAACCTGGCGAAGTTGCCGATGCANANCGGGTGTTATTAATTGCATGTGGTGCACTGGCGCGTGAAATCCTTGCCATTACCAAAGGTCACAGTTGGCACCATATGGACCTGACCTGCCTGCCGGCACTGTTGCATAACGCGCCCGATAAAATTACCGATGCCGTACGGGCATGCGTGGCAAAGCATCGGGACAGCTATCAAAACATCTTTGTTGTTTACGCCGATTGCGGCACTGGGGGCCAGTTANAGTCCGCCTGCGATGATATGGGTGTCAAGATGATTGCCGGGCCACATTGTTATTCATTTTACGAAGGCAACGAACGCTTTTCCAATGAACATGCAGATGAAATAACCGCCTTTTACCTAACGGATTTTCTGGTCAGACAATTTGATGCATTCTTTTGGAAACCGATGGGTTTAGACCGCCATCCCAATCTGCGCGACATTTATTTTAAGCATTACACAAAATTGGTTTATCAGGCGCAAACCGACGATCCGGCNCTGACCGAGAAAGCCANAGACTGNGCCAGCCGGCTAGGCCTTGCATTTGAACGACGCTATACCGGTTATGGTGACTTGGAAACCGTCCTGCGCGATCAATCCGCTTTATCTATTTGAGCATTGGCCACGCTCTGTATCCGCTCTACCATCGCCCGCACACCATTAGAGCGCTGCGCCGACAAATGCTCATTGAGCCCAAGGCGGGCCAGCTCTGACAACGCATCGACCCGTGACACCTCTTGTAGGGTTAGCCCGTTGTATAAGGCTTGCAACACTGCAATCAGACCGCTGACGATCATCGCATCGCTATCGCCTTCGAACGAAAACCTGCCCGCGTCGATTTTTGGAAACAACCACACTTGCGAGGCACAGCCCTCAACCTTGGTCGCAGGCACCTTTAGCGCGTCATCAAAGGCCGGCAAAGATTTACCCTGCTCGATGACATAGCGATACCGCTCTTCCCAATCCTCAAGAAATTCAAAGTCTGCCACGATGTCTTCAAAGGCTGCGCTTGCCATNTATTTTCCTCGTTTCCGTCACTTCTGACCTAAGTCTTCAGACTGAAAACGTCCAGTACCAGCTTGAGGGTTTCCAACATTTGCGCAATGAGGTAGCCGTTATGTAAGGATAAACGGAGGCTTTTATGAAATCTTTTATTTTTCTCCTACTCACGGCCTCGCTGCTGACCACGGGCTGCGAATCAACNCGTGATTCGAAAGCGAACCCATTTAACTGGTTTGGGGGATCAAAAAAGGAAGGCAACCAAAGCGACGCTAAAACCGCATTAATCCCCAAGAAAAAGCTCACGTTATTTACGATGAAAAAAACAGAAGCCGTTTATCCGGGTCAGCCAATCGATAAACTCTCGACCCTGATAATGGATGAGGTGCCGGGTGGGCTGCTTATTCAGGTGACCGGTATGGCGCAAAAAACCGGTATCTATGACGGTCGATTGATCCCGTTGGACAGCCCAGATACCTCTGTACTAGAGTTTCGATTTGACGTCATCCAACCAACCGATGCCGCCGGTGGGCCCGCCGCTTCAAGAACNATAACCGTTGCAGCATATCTTACAGATCAAGACTTAGAGACGGTCAGCACAATCCGAGTTCGCGGCGCAAATAACACGCTAACAAAACGGCGTTAATGGCCGCTTACAGTTTGATAATTCGGATATTAGTGCCTTCGGCCGCCAGCCCAATCTGACCTTCACACAGNCGCAGCGCNTCTTCGCCAAATACCTCTCGGCGCCACCCCTTCATGGCGGGAACATCCCGCAGACCCGCGGCGATCGCGTCCAGATCGGCACTGCTTGCAATCAGCTTTGAAGCAACCCCTGAATCCGATGCTTTACTTTTCAGTAGGACACGCAGCAAATCTGACAGCGCTGGATTGACTTGCAGTTTCTCACGCCCCAGATCAGGCTGCGGCAAAAGCGCCTGCGGGCAATCCAATCCCAGTTGAACAGCGGTTAGAATGCCTTGGGCGATATCCCCCTTGCGCGCCTCACGCATTAACAGTCGCGACCTATTTAAATCGTTCAAATCTCGTGGCTTAGTTGATGAAAGTTCAACAATTGCATCATCTTTGTAAACCCGCGTTTTCGGGATATTCCGCGATTGCGCATACTGCTCGCGAAACTTGGCCAATTCGCGCACAATCGCAAGAAATTTTGGGGATGTGTTGCGTGTTTTCACCCGCATCCACGCCTCATCAGGTTCAGTGATATAGGTAGCCGGGTTAGTCAGAATTTGCAGCTCTTCCTGTACCCAGCGCGTCCGGCCCGATGTTTCCAGAATGCCAGCCAGATGTTCATAGATAACGCGCAAGTGCGTCACATCAGCTAAAGCATAAATCTTCTGCTCGTCAGTCAACGGACGCCGTGACCAATCGGTAAAGCGAGATGATTTATCCAACGTTTTCTTGGCAATTCTGCGCACCAGTGTTTCATAACCAACCTGTTCGCCGAACCCGCAAACCATCGCAGCCACCTGTGTATCAAACAACGGGTCGGGAAAAACCCCGGCATCGACAAAGAAAATCTCAAGATCCTGGCGCGCCGCATGAAACACTTTAACCACCGAAGTATCGCGAAACAGATCATAAAGTGGCGCAAGCGATAAGCCCTCGGACAGGGGATCAACCAGCACAGCCGTATCGTCATCTTTGCCCGGCATGGCCAATTGCAACAGGCACAATTTAGAATAATAGGTGCGCTCGCGCAGGAACTCNGTATCAATCGTAACATAGGGNTGGTTTTGAGCCTCGGCACAGAATGCAGCCAGTTCAGATGTGGTTGAGAGTGTTTTCATTGACTCGGAGGCTTCTTTTACGGCTGGTATTCTCACCCTGACTTTCATAGGGCAAAAAAAGACGGATGAAAAGCGACCAAAGTCAGGTCAGATAAACTGGCGCGGCATTTCCTGTCATAACGCGCCGTAATACCAATGGGTATAAGCAATGTTCTTTGATTAAAACCCGCGCCGCCAAACTTTTTGCGTCGTCATTTTTCAGGATCGGCACAACGGCCTGGCCAAGTACCTGCCCACCGTCCAAGTCTGGGGTAACGTAATGGACAGAACACCCTGCAAAGCGGTCGCCGGCCTCNAACGCCCGCGCNTGGGTGTTCAAACCTTTNTACTTTGGCAACAGCGACGGATGAATATTGAGTATTCGCCCCACCCATGGGATGACAAAACCAGCCGTTAAAATGCGCATAAACCCAGCTTGACAAATCATATCAGGTTTATAGGCCGCCAAGATCTTCGAGAGCTCAGCCTCAAAGGCGGCACGATCACCNGCAAATGGTCGATGATCCAGCACTGCAGTGGCAACGCCGCGCGCCTCGGCCTTTTNCAAGCCGCCTGCCCCCGGCACGTTCGACACAACCAAAACCGCGCGCCCCGGATGATCAGCTGTCAGGCTGTCAAGCAATTGCACCATATTAGAACCGCCACCTGAGATTAGGATGGCAATCCGCTTTTTCATAGCAAGCTGCCCTTATAGACCACGCTTGATCCTGCTGTCACACAGCCCAGTACGGACACTTTCTCGCCTTCTGCGGTCAACTGCCGAGACAACGCGTCGGCCCGATCCGCTGAGACCGCCAAAACCATGCCAATGCCGCAATTAAAGGTTTTAAGCAATTCACTGGACTGCATACCGCCTGTCGCTGCCAACCATTGAAAAACTGGTGGCAAATCCCAACTATCGAGATCAATCTGCACGCCCATACCATCTGGCAGAACCCGCGGAATATTTTCCGTCAAGCCACCGCCAGTGATATGAGCCAGAGCATTCACCCCGCCCAAATTGATTGCCGACAACGCGGATTTGACATAAAGGCGCGTCGGGGCCAACAGAGCCGCGCCCAAAGTCCCCGTTGCAAACGGGCAGTCATCAGCCCAATTAAGACCTGACACCTCAACCAATTTGCGCACCAACGAATAGCCGTTGGAATGTACACCATCGCTGGCCAAGCCCAGCAGAACATCGCCTTCGGCAACGTCGGCCGGGAGGGCGCTGCCGCGCTCCATCGCACCGACGGCGAATCCTGCCAAATCAAAGTCACCGGCCTGATACATCCCTGGCATCTCGGCAGTCTCTCCGCCGATCAAGGCGCAACCAGACTGCTCGCAGCCCGTGGCAATCCCTTGAATAATCCGCACGGCGTGATCGGTTTCAAGCCGGCCCGTTGCAAAATAATCCAGAAAAAACAGGGGCTCTGCGCCTTGACACACCAGATCATTCACGCACATCGCCACCAGATCAATACCTATCGTGTCCACCACGCCAGTATCGATCGCAATCCGCAACTTGGTTCCCACACCGTCGGTTGCCGCCACCAGAACCGGGTCGGCAAATCCTGCGGCCTTTAGATCGAAAAGCGCGCCAAAACCACCCAGACCAGCCATAACACCGGGCCGCGCAGTGCGCTTAGCTGCGGGTTTAATTTGTTCTACCAACGCGTTGCCAGCGTCTATATCAACTCCGGCGTCCGCGTAGGTCAAGCCATTCTGCTGATTTGTCATGGGCATGTCCTTTTATCGTTTGTTGGTTCGCCTAGACGATTGTCGCCATTTAAGCAATCTGAAAGGCTTGACGCGCCGAGTGGGTCTGCTAGCTAGGGACCCGGATGGGCCTGTAGCTCAACTGGTTAGAGCAGAGCGCTCATAACGCTTTGGTTGCGGGTTCAAGTCCTGCCGGGCCTACCAAACATCCTAGAAACCAGCACATTAAATCGAAGGCAAAATCACTNTAGGCGACAGTGGGCCTGAACCGCCTTGGAAAAATTGTCAAAATTAATATCGCTGGTATCAGGATATGAATTGCAAGACCCTCTAGCATTTAAATCCTGCACTTTGAACCAAGCAAGGATCAGGACNGAGGTATGAGATGACCTGGNTCGACCAGCCTAAAGATGCGACTTGGATTCACCTGTCGAAAAGATTATCGCGCGATGCCATTACGGCATTCTTATGATATCCGACAGCGAGATAAACTTATAAAAAATCTGAGCAAACACACCTCTTCTTTCAATTCTAAGTTTAGCCTACTGTGTAAATAGCTGTGTAAANGCACCCCATAAAATTCAGAGCCTCTTCACATCTNANATAGAAGGCCTNAATTCTGCTTGGNANTATAAATTCACCAACAACCACGTTTGANCAAATTACAAACTTTATATAATAAAATCGTGATGAANATTTTACGAATTGCGTCATCCGACGATGGCTGAGTTCTCAAAAACATCAAATTGCGTTGCTTGATGTCATAAATACACTTGCCAGTTGGGCCGAGTTGCACTTTATCTATTTTTCAATGCGCTGCTTGGAGATTGTAGGCTAAGATGGATGAAACTGATATTAAAACCTTTGCAGATATTACACTCTCAAACCGAAGACTCGTCCAGAGAGGTAAAATTGGTGGCGTAAAATCTCTCAGCTCAATTCCACTCAGTTCCTACGCCAGTTCCAAAATGGAAAGCGTATCAAAACCATACTTTGTCGTTCTGTCGGCCCTCTGTCTGATCGGAGCACTAGTTATTGTACTAACCGCTTCGAATTTCTCTCCTCAGTTGTTAACAAGTGTGGACTTATTTTTAGGAATTGAGAACGTTGCAGTTTCGGGTTTGTTACTCCTTTTATCTGTGTTCTTTTTGCTTTTATTTGTAAAAACGCTTACTGCCAAAATTACGATCGAGTCCACCGGCGGCCAGACTATTTCGGCGGAAGTTTCAGGCAAACGGGACTCCATTGAAGACTTCGTAGATTCGATCGATGAGCAGGTATATCTCTTTCTTAAAGCGATGAATAACAATAACACCCGCCACAGCGCGCCCCAAGCCGAGCCAGTTGTTCAAAAGTTCAAATCGACAGCCCTAAGTGACCCCAAGCNAGAAATAACCGTAACCTCCTCAGCAGATAGTAAAAATAAGCAAGCTCTCTGAATTTTGGGACGTATGGTAGTCATATAAAGAACAGGGGGATTAGTCTCCCTAACGTCAAAATACTGGTGCCGCAAACTTTCCCCGGGTTGACCTCTAGGCGCGCGCGAATCAGCTGGGATCGTAATCATATGGAATTTCCGCGGAATAAAGAGAAAACAAGCGCGCCAGTTCCACATCCATCGTCGGGTATCACAGNATCGTATTTCAACACCGGGATTAAACTTAGATACCCATCAGCACTTTTGGTGCCGCTTCAAGTATAGTTTTCCAATTTGCGCCGTAATCGACGCAAAATTAGGAGCCATTTGCTGCGGTTCAGGGGCTTGGATGTGACTGCCAATCCGCGCCAATAGTGCCATTCTTCTGAACATGATGAACGTCTCGATCTCGGCCTCGTCCTCGGCACTTAAGCCCCGAACCGACCGATACCCCCGGACCCACGCGGCTTTGAATGTCGGGATACGCGGGTCGTCTTCGATAAAGCTAATGCTGGCGGCAAAATCGTAAAGAAACCATCCATGGCCACAATCGTCAAAGTCGATCAACCTCGTGCCCTCTTGGCCCACCAGTAAATTTGCNAGCCGCATATCGGCATGAANNAAGTTAAAGCGCTCTGGCGCCTTGCCAAAGGCCGCCAGACGCGCACAGNCGGTCTCTTCAACCTCCTCCAGAACCTCGNCAATGTCTCGATCGACCAAAGGCGCATCCCGCCAGTTGCCCCATGTTGCTGCCGGGCCGAAGACCGCATCTGCATCCCATGTCAGCCGTTCGAAATGTGTGGGGTTCACCCAACTGATCGCGTGGTCATGGCAGCGCGCGGCGATGGCTCCCAATTCCTGAAAGCCATACACCATATCCACACTTTCGTCTGGGGCGTCGCCATCGACGAAGTGAAACAGCACCATAAAACGCGCATTATTCAGTCCGTCCGTGTTTCCAAGCTGGATGGCACGCCCATTACGACCAAGAAAATAACCCGGCGTCTTGATCACCTTTTCGCGCCCCAGCGNTTCTAGCCAAGCAAGTTCACTTTCGATGGCGCGCAATGTATGATAGTTTTCTCCGCGGATGCGCAGAATTGCCTTATTGCCTTGCGACGCGTCGACCAGATAGGTTGTGTTTTCCGCGACATTTATCAGCCGCATGCGCGCATCCTCGGGCACATCCCAAAGCGACAATGACTGTTCGGCCAGCTTTTGCAAATAACTCAGTAAAGTCCGCAACATCAGGTCGAAAAGTGACATTTGCTATTTCCATTTGTGGCCCGACTAAGGTTTAATACCGCCACAGGTACTTTTCAAAACCACTTATGGTGCGATGGCTATGAGCCTTTTGCAGCGCAATGCCAAACGCCGTCATTACGATTTCATCGCCCGCTGCATAAGCCGGTCTGCGCCGTCATGCTACTGTTTTTAACTGTCTGAGGTTTTCCCGTGCCGCAGCATATGACCTCAGGCCATAGAACCCAAAACCGGTCAAAAGGGCGTTCTGTCATGGTCGCAACTCTGTTTCGCGGGGAGTCGAGACCGTTGGCAACTATTGCGCTCTTGAAGCATCCGAAAATCCAGCCCGTTACTGTCAGTATTTAAAATTTACAGATCAATCAGATGGATAGGATATAAATAGTTGGTTAACAGCCTTTCTTCCGCGCTTGGCTACAAGGCACAAAGAGCCAGTATAAAGATAAAACCACTCTGTCACTCGATAGTAGGAGGCTGATACATTTCTATCAGTTGAGCAAAGCCGCCAATCATATCTAAATCGCTCATAAAAGTTGATTTATAACCGACACCGGTCTATCGGTATAGGTAATCAAAAGATCATAAAGAGCTGTTTCATGCAAAACCGATCCNCTGTACTTTTTGCTATCCTACTTTGTTTCACCGCCAGCATTAGTTGGGGTGCGGACACTGAGGTGGATGAGACCGATCTGGTCCCCAGAATGGGAATATTGTATAAAAAATTCTCGACTGAGGCCTTCACTGGCCTCGTGGTGAAATATTATGCTGATGGTCAAATAAAAACCAAATCCGAATATAAGAACGGCCTCGAGGTTAAGATTTACGAGCAGTATTATGAAAACGGTCAAGTCGAGTTTGCGGGTACTTTAAAAGACGGGTTACGCGACGGTTTATGGGAATTCAATTATGAAAACGGACAACTTCTTCGGAAAGTAGTCTACAAAAAAAATGAATGGGAAGGCCTTGTTGAAACCTACAGAGAATCAGGCCAGTTGCTGAGTAAAGGCGCTTACAAAAGCGGCAAAGAACATGGCGTATGGGAACATTATAAGGAAAGCAACGACCTCGAATATCGGGCGCATTACACCGATGGTGTTAAAGATGGATTATGGGAGCAGTACCACGACAACGGTCAACTCAAAATGCTTGGTAATTGGAAAGCCGGAAACATGGATGGGGTGTGGAATTACTACCATGAAAATGGCCAATTAAAACGTACCGTTGGATGGAACGATGGTAAACAAGAAGGCCCGGAAGAAACCTATTATGAGAATGGCCAGCTCAATTTTAAAGTGGCTTGGCAGAACGATGATAAAGAAGGATTAGAGGAAGTTTATTACCAAAACGGCGACGTAAAATATAAAGTGTCTTATGAAGCCGGGAAAAAATATGGTCCAGAAGAATCTTATTATCAAAATGGGAAAATGGCATTAAAATCAACATGGATAGAAGATCACAAAGANGGGATATCCGAAGAATATTACGAAAACGGACAATTGAAACTCCGCGAAGTCTGGGCAAATCAAGTTAAAGATGGTCTGGAAGAAATTTATTATGTAACTGGGCAACTTCAGCACAGGGTCACTTGGCAAGGNGGCTACAAAAATGGGACTGAGGAAAAGTTCTATGCAAACGGACAACCNNAGTTAACCGGCACGTGGGCCTTNAAAACNAAAAATGGGCCATGGGCAGAATTTCGNGAGAACGGCCAACTGGTACTCACCGGCGTATATCGCGGAGGGCAGAAACAAGGCCGTTGGAAAGAGTATTATCCAAACAGCCAATTGAAAAACAATTCAATGTTCGACAAGGATAAAAAACAAGGACTTTTTCTGGCTTATTACCGCAATGGAAAATTATCCATGAAAGGCAATTATACGGCTGATAAACGCAGCGGAAAATGGGAATTTCACCGGGAAAGCGGCGCATTTGACCGCGTGGAAATCTTTGACGACAACTAGGTTGTCACCCNATAGATCAATCACAAGGCTCATAAACTCGGGCGACCACTGGCGCGGGCGCATTTTTGCGGATTGGACGGACCATCAGGGTAGTCATCCAAAATCCGAAAAGCTACAATAGTTGGCGCTGTGGCTTGCCGACANACAGCCATCCCGATATCACAGCCGGTGGTCGTTTATTTAAAATTTCCCTATCCCCACAACCAAAGCGCCACAAAGTCAGGCCAGCGAATATTAACCAGTTTAAATGGGACCCCAAATCACCTGTGCCAAATGCTCGCGGCCGCAACCTTTGGTCGCAACGACGGGTCACGTCACAGCACAAATTTGCCAAACTCATTGCAATCTAAAAAAGCAGCCCCCAACCTGTCAGTTATACAGAAACAATATGGAACCCGGCGCATGTCCNGCTGGGCAGGTTTGTCTCTGTCTCGTCAACCACACCAACAACGACGCATAAGGTTTTGACTGTTCAAGCCAATGGGTTCACCCATCAGCCTAAAATATCTCAAAAAAGGAAATGACAGACCCTTTTGAGCAGGTTTCGGGCAACCGCGATTATGGCGCTCCTCTTCGAGGTTAGTTAGCACCGCAATCGCGGACAAACGGACCANATCAGGCTGTCGTGATGCCAACCGATCCAAGGCAAGCAACACGTTTCTTAAGTGCTAGAAAATTAAGTGACCGACCACATCTAATATGGCATCGGATGCGCTTTATGTGCCAGATCCAGCTCAGTGATGCACTCCGCGCTTAATTCGACGTGGGCGGCCCTTAAAGCATGGTCTAATTGTGCCAGACGGGTGGCGCCAAATATTGCCGAAGCCATGAAAACGCGGGTGCGACACCACGCCAATGCCATATGAACCGGATCTATATGATACTTGCGGGCAATTGCCAGATAGACGTCGACAGCGGATACGGCGTTGGCCGACATACGCCCCGACAAATCAGCATTCAACGACAGCCGTGATCCCTCAGGCACCGCCCCATTTTGATATTTCCCGGTCAACAGCCCCGTCGCCAGCGGCGAATAGGCGATCAATCCAACCTGTTCATTCACGCTGAGTTCCGCCAGATCGGTATCATAGAGCCGGCACAATAAAGAGTATTCATTCTGCATGGATACGACCCTTGGCCAACCGCGATCTTCAGAAACCCTGAGCCATTGCGCTGTGCCCCAAGCACTGTCATTAGACAGCCCAAAATGACGAATATTCCCCTTGTCCACCTGCTTTTGCAGCGCTTCAAGCGCGTCTTCGATATGCGCAAGCGTCTCTGACTTATTCTGCGAGGACGGATCAAAGATCCAGTTTTTGCGAAACATATACGAGCCCCTATTGGGCCAATGAAACTGATACAAATCAATATAATCGGTTTGTAAGCGCCGCAAAGACCCCTCAATCGCCTCAGGGATGGTCTGCGATGAAATTGGCGCGCCATTGCGAACTGACTGCAGCCCTTCGCCAGAATGTTTTGTGGCCAATATCATGTCGCCACGACGGTTCGCATTCTTACCCAGCCAGGCACCGATGATCTCTTCAGTGCGACCAATGGTTTCGGCTTTTACCGGATTGACAGGATACATCTCTGCGGTATCAACAAAATTAATCCCGCCCTCAAGCGCCAAATCGATCTGGGCATGAGACTCTTGCTCTGGCGTTTGTGTCCCGAACGTCATTGTTCCCAAGCACAGTTCGCTCACCATCAGGCCGCTGCGGCCCAGAGGATTCATTCTCATCTGCTCTCTCCCATTAGATTGGCCCCATTAGAACGATCCGATGGGATCGGCGACCAGGCTCCTCTGGTCCGAGGTCGTAGCTGTCTTCGAATCGAGTGGATAGCATAATAAAAAATCTGAACTTCAACAGCAAATTCATCAGATTAAATAAATAATATTCTGGCAATTTNCAGNGNTAGATTTGNGGCTGTTAACAAAGCANCATTTTTGGGAANCGTAGACCATACACCCGAATGAAAACAGCATGGCAAACTCTGTATTGATCGTCGGGGCGGCCCCCGGGTTAAGCGCTGCCCTCGCCTGCCTCTGTACCAGAAATGGTATGGCTGTGGCGCTGGCGGCCCACAATATCAACAAACGTGAGGCTATATTCGCCGAAACTGACGCCAGCCAACATCTATGCGATGCCAGTGACGCCGATCAAGTGGCTAGTTTATTTGCAGAGCTCGACAACACGATCAGGACACCTGACATGGTGGTCTATAACCCCTAGGCGCGGGTGCCCGGGCCCAGTCAAGACTTGGAGCCACACAGCACCAAAAAGGCGCTCAATACCACCTGTTATGGCGCATTTTGGTGACGCAACAGGCTGCGAAACGGATGCGGAAACAGGGCGATGGCAGTATTCTGTTTAGCGGTGCATCCGCTTGGGTAAAAGGCTTTGCAAATTCATCGGNATTCGCGATGGGAAAATTTGGCCTGCGCGGATTGGCACAAGCTCTGGCCCGCGAATTACATCCGCAAAACATCTATATTTGGCATTTTTTGATCAATGGTGGCATCCGCGCAGAGCANCGGATCGAACGGCAAGATGACGGCAACGACAGCAGGCTTGATCCCGATGCAATCGCTGAATGCTATCTGCGGTTTCACCGCCGGCACCGCAGTGCCTGAGCCTGAGAGATCGAGTTGCGTCCGTGGGTGGAGCCGTTCTAACACCCCTATCAACCCTACGCGTTTAAACTTCTGCCGAAAAGCAATGGGGTGGGGTTGGCTAATAAACAGCGACGGTCGCCATAACCTGTTAGCCTATGGATTGATCTTGCGGTTAGCATAGCTAAAAACCAGCGGCCCGAGGGACGTCAAACACTCTGAAATAATGCAAAAAATATATACCAAATCTCATTAAGATGGATTAGAACAAATAGTGAACAAATGAGGGTAAACATGTTAAAACCAGTATCGCACCACTTGCCAAACGATCTGCCACACAGCGTATCATACAGTGTATCACACCGACAATTACAGCGCACACAACCGGCCTTAAACATCTTGCAAGACGTTGCCTTACAAAAGACACGGGTGCATGAATGCTGCGGGCAGGCGCGCGTATTTTTTGCCATGTTGGTGGCCGCAAAGGTCGAGGGACCTGTGTTCTGGATCGCTCCCAAATGGCAGCGGGATCATCTAAATCCAGATGGGATGCGCCCCTACGTCAAACCCCAAAACTTTACCTTCATAAACCCCGACCGGCCCGAAGATACCCTGTGGGCGATGGAAGAAGCGCTGCGCTGTGGCGCCGTTCCCTTGGTGGTGGCAGATCTGCCCACCCCACCCAGCCTAACCGCAGTGCGACGGCTGCATCTGGCCGCAGAAAATAACACCGGACAAAACGCAAGCGCACCTTTGGGGCTGCTTTTAACGCATGGTGATGGCGGCGCACCGGGGGTCGAAAGTCGCTGGCATATGGTCCCTGCACATAGCCCTACAGCACAATGCTGGCATTTGACACGCACCCGGGCGCGCACCGCGCCTGTCAAACAATGGATGGTGGCAAAAACCAGAACCGGTCTAAAGACACAACCCCGCCCTATGCCTCCGACCCAGACAATAAAAACCGCCGCGACCACACCCAAAACGAAACCACCGTGTCAAAAACAGCTATAAGGCGCCACAACAAGCTGCTAAGCTAAAATAATATGCGCATTTTAATATCTCTCGCCGCCCTTTTGTTATCGGTAATCTTACTACAGCTCTCCTCTGGCGGGCTTGGACCGCTGGATGCGTTGTCGGGTTTTGAGCTGAATTTCACCACCGCGCAAATTGGTCTTTTGGGGTCAGCACATTTCGTCGGTTTTTTCATCGGCTGCTGGTGGGCCCCGCGCTTGTTGGGCACCGTAGGACATTCGCGGGCTTTTGCCGCCTTTGCCGCCACCGGTGCCATCGGCCTGCTGGCGCATATGCTGATCATCGACCCCACCGCTTGGGCAGTCATGCGAATTGCGACGGGCCTCTGCGTAGCGGGCTGTTATACCGTGATCGAGGCTTGGTTGCAGGCAAAAGTGACCAACCAGACCCGCGGGCGGACCATGGGTGCCTATCGGGCCGTTGATATGGGGGCATCACTGGCCTCGCAATTGATGATCAGCGTGCTGACACCGGCCAGTTATGTATCATATAACATTCTGGCACTGCTGTGCTGTGCTACACTCATACCGCTGGCGTTGACCAAATCCCGTCCGCCAGAAACCCCCAAAGCGCCACGCCTGCGACCGATGCTGGCGGTGCGCAATTCCCCTCTGGCGGCCGCCGGGGTGGTAGTTGCAGCCCTGTCAGGGGCCTCGTTCCGGATGGTTGGCCCCATCTATGGCACTGCGGTAGGCCTTAAAATCGACCAGATCGCCTATTTTCTAGCGGCCTTTGTGCTTGGCGGTGCGCTGGCTCAGATTCCCATTGGTTGGCTGGCCGATAAATATGATCGGCGCAAAGTGCTGATATGGCTCTCGGTTGCGGCGGTGATGAGCTGTCTGGCCACGATATTAATCGGAGGCTACAGCACCACAGCCAGCTTCCTGACAGCATTATTTTTCGGCATGACAACCTTCCCGATCTTTTCCGTGGCCGCAGCCCATGCTCATGATTTTGTCCAGACCAATGAACGGGTCGAACTGTCTGCAGCCTTGATGTTTTATTATGCTCTCGGTGCAATTGCCTCGCCGTTACTCGCGTCTTTTTTGATCAACCACTTTGGCCCTTCGGCACTGTTTGCACTGATTGCATCCGGTCATGTTTTTTTGATTATTTTTGGGCTCAGCCGGATGCGCGTGCGCCCCACCCGCACCGGACGCACGCCCTATGTTTATTCGCCACGCACTTCGTTTATCATCGGAAGATTGCTCAAGCGAATGCGTGACAAACGCTAGCACCCGCCGTCTGCATCCGCTAAAGAGTATAAACGCAGGCAAGAGGCACAATTTTCATGACCAGACATCTGATCACTTCGGCGATCCCCTATATCAACGGTATCAAGCATTTAGGCAATCTGGTTGGCAGCCAATTGCCTGCTGATCTGTTTGCGCGCTATCAGCGCGCCCGTGGCAACGAAGTGATGTTTCTTTGCGCCACCGATGAGCATGGTACACCGGCCGAACTGGCAGCGGCTAAGGCCGAGCAACCGGTTGCCGAGTACTGCGCCGCCATGCATGCCACACAACAAAAGATCGCGCAGGGCTTTCGCCTGTCGTTTGATCATTTTGGGCGTTCGTCCAGCCCACAGAACCATNAATTNACCCAGCATTTTGCCGGTCGTTTGGCCGCTGCCGGTCTGATCAAAGACGTGACCGAACAACAGGTCTATTCCAACGCTGACGGCCGCTTCTTGCCAGATCGCTATATTGAGGGGACCTGCCCTGAATGTGGTTATGACAAGGCCCGCGGCGACCAATGTGAAAACTGCACCAAACAGCTCAACCCAACTGATCTGTTGCAGCCGCGCAGTGCGATCTCGGGGTCCACCGACCTTGAGGTGCGCGACACCACCCATTTGTACCTGATGCAAAGACAAATGCGCGACCAACTGAGCGCTTGGATCGACAGCAAAACCGATTGGCCGATCCTGACCACCTCGATCGCCAAAAAATGGTTGAATGATGGTGACGGGCTCCAAGATCGTGGGATCACCCGGGATTTGCATTGGGGCATCCCCGTCAAGAACGGAACCGAAGACTGGCCAGGAATGGAGGGTAAAGTTTTTTATGTCTGGTTTGACGCACCAATCGAATATATTGCTTGCGCGGGCGAGTGGGCCGAAGCCAATGGTAAATCCGCAGCTGATTGGCAGCGTTGGTGGCGCACAGATCACGGTGCAGATGACGTGCGGTATACGCAGTTCATGGGCAAGGATAATGTGCCGTTTCACACCTTGAGTTTTCCCGCCACAATTCTGGGCTCTGGTGAGGATTGGAAGCTGGTCGATTATATCAAATCGTTCAATTACCTGAACTATGACGGCGGCCAGTTCAGCACCTCGCAAGGGCGCGGCATTTTCATGGATCAGGCTCTGGAAATTTTACCCGCAGACTATTGGCGTTGGTGGCTTCTGAGCCATGCCCCAGAAAGTTCCGACAGCGAATTCACATGGGAAAACTTCCAAGCCAACACCAATAAAGATCTGGCAGATGTACTGGGCAATTTCGTCTCGCGGGTGACAAAATTCTGCCGCTCAAAATTTGGCGAGTCGCTGCCAGAGGGCGGCGCTTGGGGAGAGCAGGAAACGGCCCTCATCGCCGAGCTGACCAGCCGTATCCGCGCCTATGAGGGCTGTATGGACGCTATCGAAGTGCGCAAATCCGCCGCCGAGCTGCGCGCAATCTGGGTCGCAGGCAATGAATACCTGCAAGCCGCCGCACCGTGGTCGACCTTCAAACTGGACCCCGAGACCGCAGCAATGCAAATCCGGCTGGCGCTGAATCTCGTGCGACTTTATGCGGTGCTCTCCGAGCCGTTTATTCCCGATGCTGCCGCAAGTTTGATGACCACAATGAACAGCGACGACCACAGCTGGCCGCTTGATATCGGCGCGGCCCTGTCCACTTTGCCCGCAGGCCATGCCTTTCGCGTACCCGAGGTGACATTTCGAAAAATCACCGATGATGAGGTCGCCGATTGGCAGGTCCGGTTTTCCGGCATACGCAACTAGCGTTAAAAGAACCCGCGCCGCCAAGCAAACCAAGAGTGTGGTCAATAATATAAAAGGCCCGTTCCTGATGAGGGACGGGCCTTTATAAAATCAATAGAAAATGTAAGCGCTATTCGCTTTCAAGGGCTTCTACAATTTTTTCCAGCTCATCTTTGCTGACTTCTTTTTCTGTAACATTGGCCAGCTCAAACGCGTAATCAACTACTTTGTCTTCAAAGATTGGCGCCCGCATCTGTTGTTGCATCTGCTCATTACTCTGCACAAACTCCATAAACTGACGCTCTTCGCCGGGATACTGACGGGCTTGTGCCATCACCGCTTGCTGCATTTCGGCATCGCTGACCTGCACTTCCGCGCGCTGGCCCATTTCGGCCAACAAAAGCCCTAAACGCACCCGGCGCTCGGCCAGGTCTCTGTGCTCTTGCGTGGTTTCAACCGGATCGTGATCATGGCCCTGCACCTCAGGGTTTTCCTCATGCCACAGTTGATGCGCAATCTGACCTGCTTCAGTTTCGACCATAGAGGGTGGCAGCTCAAATTTTACCTTTTCATCCAGCGCATCAAGCAGTGCACGTTTCATCACTGCGCGCGCCGCACCCGCATATTCGGCCTCGATACGTTCGGCAATTTGAACCTTGAGACCGGCCAGATCTTCGGCACCGAACTTGGTTGCCAACTCGTCATTGATCTCGGCCGGAACCGGCTCTTTCACGGCTTTTACGGTACAGCTGAATACAGCCTCTTTGCCGGCCAAATGCGCGGCACCATATTCTTCGGGAAACGTAACAACCACATCTTTTTCCGCGCCGGTCTTTACGCCAACCAACTGCTCTTCAAAGCCGGGAATGAAGCTATTGGAGCCCAGCACCAACGGATAATCCTCGGAGGCACCACCATCAAAGGCCTCGCCATCGACTTTACCCAAGAAGTCAAACACGATCTGGTCGCCGTCTTTGGCTTTGGCTGTTTTCTTCCGGTCTTTGAAATCTTGGGCGTTCTCTGCCAGATTGGCCAGCGCCTCGTCAACCGCCGCCTCATCGGCTTTGGCCACCAGTTTTTCCAGGTCAATGGCTTTGAAGTCCACATCTGGAATGGTCGGAAGAGCCTCATAGCTCATTTCGACCTCAACATCGTCACCTTCTTTCCAGTCCTCATTGGTCATTTTAACGTCAGGCTGTTGCGCCGGACGATCACCGCTGTCGTTAAAGTGCTTGGACATCGCCCCATCAATGGTTTCCTGCATCGCCTCGCCCAAGAGCCGTTGACCAAACTGCTTTTTCAACAGCGCCATTGGTACTTTTCCCTTACGAAATCCCTTCATTTCGACGGTGGGTTGGGCTTCGGCCAATTTGCCATTAACCGTCTCCTCGAGCTCGCTCGCAGGGAGTACGATCCTATAGCCGCGTCTGAGGCCTTCATTCAGTGTCTCGGTGACCTGCATATTCCTGTCCTTCTGTTTTATCTGGTACCAGTGAAGCGCATACAGGCCGTCAGTTGGGTCGTTGCAATACGCGTCGTCGTCTCGCTATATATAGATATATTTGGGGCTGCAACTATCTAACGAATTTCTTGTACGGCAGACTTGCTTAAAGCCGCCCCAAGGGGGCTTTAAGCAAGTCTGCCGACAACCCCCCGCGGATAATTTTCAAACGGTGCCGCCAAGCGACCCTTCCAGCGTGGCCATTTCCATGCCGCCGGCCATCAGGTCCTGTAACTTTTCCGGGGTNATTTCCCCACGTTTGGCGGTGCCAAGTGTCTTGCCACGGTTAAGCACAGTGAAGCGGTCGCCCACAGCCAGTGCATGGCGCACATTATGGGTGATGAATACCACTGCGATGCCCGATTTGCGCACCTTGTCCACAGTTGCAAGCACATTGGCAGTTTGACGCACGCCCAAGGCNGAGGTCGGCTCATCCAAAATCAAAACCTTTGCGCCAAAATGTACCGCCCGCGCAATCGCAACCGTCTGACGCTCTCCTCCCGATAGGGTACCGACCGCCTGATCCGCGCCGCGCAAATTTATCCCCATGCTACGCATTTTTTCCAGCGTCACCCGTTCGGCATGCTCGTGATCATACAACGGCAAGCCCATAAATTTCCGGATCGGTTCATTGCCCATGAAAAAATTACGGCTGACGCTCATTAAGGGGATCATTGCCAGATCTTGATAGACTGTGGCAATCCCAGCCGTGATGGCATCCCTAGGATCCGCGAACTGCATCGGATTGCCCTCAAAGAAAATCTGCCCAGCAGAGGGTTCGTGAACGCCACTCATGGTTTTGATAAACGTCGATTTACCCGCGCCGTTATCCCCCAGCAGGCAATGACATTCCCCGGCGTGAACGTCAAAAGACACCCCGGCCAAGGCGATCACCGATCCAAAGTGCTTTTCGATATCCACCATTTTAACTATCGGTTCCGGCATCTTAGCGCTCTCCCGTAATCAAACGGCGAATATAGGTGTTCAAAATCACCGCCATCAAAAGTATCAAGCCGAGAAACACGCGAAATAGCGAACTTTCTACACCCGCAAAAAACAGCCCCTGCTGCACCACTCCGAAAATTAATGCGCCCAGAGCCGCGCCAATCACCGACCCATAGCCACCCGTCAGAAGCGCACCGCCAATCACCACGGCAATAATGGCCTCAAACTCTTTCAACAANCCGCGATCAGCCCCCGCCGATCCAAACTCCATCACCTGACACGTGGCGAAAACTGTGGCGCAAAACGCNGTAAACATGAACATTAAAATCTTCACACGGTTGACCGGCACTCCGACATAGCGCGCGGCCTGCGCGTCGCCTCCTGAGGCAAAAATCCAATTGCCGAACCGAGTACGGGTCAAAAGGAAATGGCCAAAAACCACCAGAGCCAAGGCCCAGACGATCANCATCGGGACACCCTCAACGATGGGCTGACCTTTGCGGCTGCCGCGCACAAAAACTTCGATCAGACCAACCTCTCCAAGCCATTGGAAAAACCCGGTCAGAATTTTACCACCGAATAGCGGCGCAAGCCAATCGCCCTCGGCCGCATCTCTGATACCGCCAATAATGGTTTTGCGCTCAAATGTCTGAGGGAAAAAGATCGTAAAACCACGTAGAATAAACAAGAAAGCCAGCGTAACGATGAAACTTGGCAAACCGGTCCGCACCACAATAAAGCCGTTTAGCGCACCGCAAGAGACACAAATCACAAAGGCAAGTATAATTGCTAACCACACGGGCCAACCGAGCGTTATGCTGAAAATAGCAATGATCATTCCAGCGAACCCAATCATTGAGCCAACCGAAAGATCAAACTCACCCGCAATCATCAACAGACACGCACCAACTGCTATGATCATAAATTGGGCAGACACGACAGACCAGTTCAACACACCAGCCGGACCAAACATACCACTGTCAAAAGCGGTCAACATGAAAAAAATAAAAACCAGGATCGTCCCGCAAATACCACCCAGTTCCGGACGNATCAGAGCTTTGCGCCAACTTGACATCGATTTTATACGTTCATCCCTGTCATTTGACTGTCTAGTCTCTGACATAAACAACTCCAGTAATTTTATAGAATTTTAAGGAAAGGCGCCCGTCAGGCGCCTTTCCAAAGTCTGCGTTTAGCGATATTCGCCCGCAAATTTCTCCACCAGTTCAAGCCCATCTTTGGTCACAAAACCAGGGCCAGAGTTGATGTTGTTGCCCGGCAACACACCATAGCGGTGATAGTTGGCCAGTACGACAACCGGCAGATAAGCCTGCAGGAACGGCTGCTGGTCAATGCCCCATGCGATCACATCGGCTTTGATACCCTTCACAATTTCAGTGCCCAAATCGAAGGTGCCGAAATAGATATCTCCCGCCATACCGTTTTCATCAAGCGCCAGCAGCGTTGGGTCCGCAGACGTNGGCCCAAGTGTCAAAACAGCGTCCGTGTTTGGATTGGCCGAAAGATAGGCCAGAACCTTGTTCTTAATTTCAGCCGGATCCTGACCGGAATCAATCATCTGATTGCCCAGATCCACACCCAGACCATCGGCAAAACCCTGACAACGCTCGGTTGATGACGGTGAACTAATATAGTGGTTCACGCAAAGGAACGATCCAACTCCGTCGCCTTTGGCGCGCATGCCAGCTGCGTGGCCCGCATCATATTCTGGTTGACCTACATACATCAGCGCGCCAACTTCGCGGGCTTGCGCAGGGGTGCCGGAGTTCATGATGATCACGTCAACGCCGCTGTCAACTGCCGAACTGATCGCTCCGCTCAAAACGTCATAGTCCGCCAGTGTGGTGATGATGCCGTTCGGGCCAGAAGCGGCCGCTTGCTCGATGATGCGCGCCATATCAGCAAGNTCTCCGGTTGGCGGATTGCGATATTCGACTTCAACGCCCATTTGATCACCCGCAAGTGCGATGCCGTTCTTGATGGTGTTCCACCAGCTATCGCTGTCAGGCGCATGACTTACGAGCACATATTTCAAANCGCCGTGACCACCCGCGAACGCAGTGGTTGCCATAAATGGTGCTGCGATCAACGCAGATGCCAAACCAAGTTTCTTTAAAAGTTTCATAGTTGTCCTCCCAAAAAGGTTTTGATGCCTCATTAAAGGCCGGGGATTCCCCCGAACTTCCACGACAAACGAAACCATATAGCCAGTCTTTTTGCAACCGGTTGCAAAAACTTTTTTTGTTTGCATAAGCTAAAATTTAAGGCGTTATGATTGAACTGNCTCGCAGGGTGCACAAAACCGACAGGGGAAAAATATGGCTGTCACTTTAAAACAAGTCGCAAAGCGGGCTGGCGTCTCGGCATCGGCGGTCTCTCGCACCTTCACACAAGGGGCGTCTGTCTCTGAAAAAACCCGTAAAAAAGTNGAGAGCGCTGCTGCTGAGATGGGATATAGCCCCAACTTTCTCGCCCGCTCGCTCACCACACGCAGAACAAAAATGATTGGCCTCGTGTCGAACAACTTTCACAATCCTATTTTTCTAGAAGTGTTTGATTTGTTCACCCGTGGCCTGCAGGAATGCGACCTGCGCCCACTGCTGGTCAATCTGACAGACCAGACCGATCCTGAAGCCTCGGTAAAGATGCTGCGCCAATATTCGGTGGACGGTGTAATTGTGGCCTCCTCTACCCTACCTCCCTCATTTGCCAAAGCATTCCGCGATTCAAACATGCCGGTGGTGCATGCTTTTGGCCGNCGTTCGTCGAACCCGCAAGTGCATGTCGTGGGCATTGATAACGTAGAATGCGGCCGGATTGCCGGACGCGAATTGGCGCGTCGGGGATATANACGCGTTGGTTTTTTAGGGGGGCCGGCTATNGCCACGTCGACCAGAGACCGGTTTGACGGATTTATCGAAGAGCTGACAAATCACCCAAAGATCGAGGTCAGCCATTCTTTTGCAACAGCCTATTCGTTTGATGCGGGCCGAAGTGAGATGTGTCGCCTGCTGGCGCAAATGACCCCCTGCGAAGCGTATTTTTGCGGTGACGATGTACTCTCGATCGGGGCCTTATCGGCGATCAGCTCTGCGGGCTTGTCTGTTCCTGACGATATCGGCTTGATCGGATTNAACGATATGGAAATGGCGGGCTGGGAAAACATCGCGCTGACCACCATTCACCAGCCCATAGCAAAGATCGTTGGCTCGGCGATTGAGCTTATTCTCGCGACCCTCGAACAGCCAGACCGACCGCCAGAGGCGCGGCTGTTTCCCTGCCACGTTGTTGAACGTAATACACTGCGCCCCACGGTTTAACCCTGCCGCATTGCGCGGTTTGATCCCGCAAGAACCCGCAAAGCAAGCTCCGTCAACGAAACATAGGCGGCCTTGCGTCAACCCAGACGCCATCTGCTTTGGCAGACGCCGTCGCCTGATGTACCGCCGCCATTGAGCGCAACCCGTCTTCGGCTGTCGGATACCAGATCGCCGCAGGGTCAGCGGCGCGACCAGCTTTTCGCGCTGCAATATTCTCGGCAAGGTCACTGTAGATATTGGCAAAGGCCAAGGGCATCCCCTCGGCATGGCCCACGGTGACNCGCGAGGCGCGGTCGCCTTCGGGCGACAGGTTGCCCTCTCCGCGTTCAATGATTTCAACGCGCNCNTGCAGGGGTTTGTAATACAACTGATTNGGCTGTTCCTGAGTCCAGCGCAGCCCACCGGTTTCACCAAACACCTGCATGGTCAGCCCATGTTGCCGACCCAGCGCCACAGAAGAGGTCCACAACCGCACCGTTGCACCCCCCTGCATCCGGACATTGACCATGGCGTCATCTTCCAGAATGCGACTTTCCATTGTTGAGACAAAATCCGCCGAAAGCCGCTCGGCTTCTTGCCCAGCAATAAAGCTGGCCATATGAAGCGCGTGGATGCCACAATCGGCAAACTGCGCCGACACGCCAGCTTGCGCAGGGTCATAGCGCCACCGCACCCGCGGATTATCGGCATCGGCGGCATCNGCNTGATGACCATGGGAAAANTCTGCTTTGATCANNCGGATTTTGCCCAAATCACCGCGCGCCACCATCGCCTTCATNTGGCGCACCAGCGCATAGCCGGTATAGCCATAGTTAACCGCACAAATCTGTCCTGTCGCACGGGTAATTTTGACAATTTCCTCGCCTTCTTCGACTGTCATGGTCATCGGTTTTTCACACAAGACGTGAAAGCCACTTTCCAAAAATGCTTTGGTAATCTCAAAATGGGTGTTGTTGGGCGTCGCCACCGTCACCAGATCAACCCGGTCACTGCGTTTGGCCTCGCCAGCCAGCATTTCACGCCAATCCCCATAGGCCCGGTCCGCTGCAATGCCCAGGCTTTGTGCAAAAGCGCGCCCCGCCTCTGGGTTGTGATCCAAAGCGCCAGCCACAAAAGAAAAAGCNCCATCAAGCCCAGCCCCAAGCCGGTGCGCCGGACCGATCTGGCTGCCGTCACCGCCGCCAACCATTCCCCAGTTTAAACGTGTCATATATCGCTCCTTAAAACCCGATAGACTGTAGATATGNGCGGTTTAAGTGGGCATCATCAACCGGCTTCACATCAAGGGTTGGATCACAATCCTGCTCAACGGTACACCACCCCTCGAACCCGTGGTCCAGCAAAAGCTGGCGCGCGGCGGGAAAATCGACGTCACCGTCCCCTAGATTACAAAAAATGCCCTGTCCACAGGCCTCGTAGAATCCGGTGCGCTTGGCAATCACTTCAGCCTTTACCTTAGGGTCAATATCTTTGAAGTGCATATAGCTGATGCGATTAATCCATTTTTCCATGAAAGCAATTGGATCAAACCCGGCATAGGAATGATGTCCGGTATCAAAACAAATCTGTAGCAAATCTTCGGGGATTTCACCCAGCAAACGCTCCAACTCGGGCTCAAAATCCATGAAACCCGCGGCATGGGCGTGCACGCCCACCGTCAGCCCNTGATCGACGCCCATTTTACAAATTTCCCGAAAGCGGGTGACATATGCGGCCCATTCAGCCTCGTCCATATGCTCGGCTTCAAGCGCACGTCCTGCAGTTGGGGCGCGACGTGGCGAAATACTGTCGATCAGCACCAGATGCCGAGCACCATGCGCCACCAACGCCTCGCAGGTTCGCTTAGACCCATCCAGCACGTCGNCCCATTGCGCNGCATCNTGAAAGGCCCGAAATACCACACCACCAATCATCTCAAGTCCGTTTTCGGCAAAAGCATCAGAGACTTGGGCGGGATCTTCCGGCATAAAGCCGACCGGTCCCAACTCGATCCCTTTATAGCCCGCCTCGGCGCATTCTTTCAGGACAGTTTTCCAGTCCGGGTTGCGCGGATCATTGGGAAATTCGACCCCCCAAGAACAGGGCGCATTGCCAATTCTGATACTCATAAGCCTGAGCCTTTCTACTTTAGCTGACCTCGACAAAAGTCCAAGATTTTGANTTTGATGATGTACGCGCGGCCGCAATGACGTCCGCGACGGCAAGGCCGTCGGCAAAGGTTGGCCAGACCGGCGTGCCAGTTTCGATGGCCTGCAGAAAATCACGCGCCTCNATGATAATCTGGTCTTGATACCCGGTGCCATGGCCCGGCCCCTGNCAGAAAGCCGCATAATTGGGATGCGCGGGCCCCGTCAGAATTTTTGTAAAGCCCCGCGTCGCTTCGGCCCCTTCGGACCGGTACAGCCAGACCGCGTTCTGATCCTCTTGATCAAAGCGGATCGCGCCTTTCGAGCCGTGAATTTCATAGGCATAGCCCATCTTGCGCCCTGTCGCGACACGGCTGAAAAACATNTGCCCCATCGCNCCATTGGCAAAGCGGCACATCATTTGTGCCTGATCATCATTGCTTACCTCACCGCCGGGACGGTTTTTATACACGGTTTCAATGACAGCGCTCACCTCGACCACCGGCCCCAACAGTGCCAATGCGCAATTCACCATATGCGGCGCGAGATCGCCGATGGTGCCATTGGCATCGCCCTCAGTGCGCCAAGTGGCAGGGGCAGCCGGATCGCCAAGAAAATCCTCGGTATGTTCACCNCGGAACCAGATNACCTCACCGATCGCGCCCTCGGCCAGCAACTGCGCGACGTATTGGCTGGCCGGGGTGCGGATATAGTTAAAGCCGACCATATTAGGCTGCTTAGATTCAGCGGCCAGAGCCACCATCTCACGGCTCTCTGGACGTGATGCACCCATTGGTTTTTCGCAAAAAACCGGTTTGCCGAGTGCAAAGGCAAGACGCGCTATTTCAAGGTGGGTGTTCTGCGGGGAGGCAATGATCACCGCCTCCACCTTGGGGTCCTGCACCAGATCGCGCCAATCCCTCGCCGCCCGGTTAAACCCATAGGCTTTCCGGTAGTGTTCGGCCGAATCGAACGACGACGCCGAAACAACCTCGAGCACGGGGCGCAGGCCAGTTTCGAACACCGCGCCAACCGCCGCCATAGCGACCGCGTGGGCCTTGCCCATATACCCGCCACCAACAATTCCAATGCCAATGTTCGACATAGCATTTCCCCCAAGAAAAACCGATTGCAACCGGTTGCAAAGTTTGTATCTTGAAAGCCAATAAAAGGTCAACGCGCAATCGCTGCGCAGATGTACCTTGGCCTCAAACGGAGGGACGTTAGCGATGTCCGACAGCACTCTGCGACTGACAACAGCGCAAGCAATTATTAAGTATTTGGCCAATCAATTCTTAATTATTGATGGCGAGAAGACGCGCATTTGCGGCGGTGGTTTNGGTATTTTCGGACATGGTAACGTGAGCTGTCTGGGCGAGGCGCTTTACAATGCCCANGACACGNTGCCGCTTTACCGGGGTCAGAACGAGCAATCGATGGGCTTTGCTGCGGCCGGATATGCCAAGTACCACCTGCGCCGTCGATTTATGTTTTGCACGGCCTCGGCCGGCCCTGGCACCGCAAACCTGCTTACGGCGGCTGGACTGGCGCATGCCAACCGCCTGCCCATGCTGATGCTGTGCGGCGACACATTTTTGACCCGCCTGCCTGACCCTGTCTTGCAGCAATTAGAACATTTTGGCGACCCTACCATGGGGGTCAATGATGCCTTCAAGGCCGTCACGCGGTATTGGGATAGAATCACCCATCCAGCGCAGGTGATCCAGTCGCTGCCAGCAGCGCTGGCGACGATGCTGGATCCGGCCGATTGTGGCCCGACGTTTATCGCGCTGCCGCAGGACGTGCAGGGCTGGAGCTATGACTTTCCCGCTGCTTTCTTTGAAGAGCGCGTGCACCACATACGTCGCCAAGCCCCCGATATCACCGAAATTNAAGACGCCNCAAGTCTGGTCGCATCNGCCAAAAGACCATTGATCATCGCCGGCGGCGGCGTGCAATATTCGGGAGCCATCAAAGAGCTGAGCTCTTTTGCNGAAACGCTCAACATACCGGTGGTGGAAACCATTGCCGGACGCGCCAACATGCTGGCGACGCACCCGCTGAATATCGGACCCGTCGGTGTTACCGGATCCGACAGCGCAAACTGGGCCGCAGAGCGCGCCGATGTGATTTTNTCTGTAGGCTGCCGGTTACAGGATTTCACCACAGGATCNTGGACTGCATTTTCTCATGACGCACAGTTCATTTCATTGAATGCGGCGCGTCACGATGCCGCCAAACACCGGTCTTTGCCGGTGGTTGGTGACGCAAAGCTGGGCCTCGCTGCGCTGCAAAAGACACTGGGTGAGCGGTGCGGTGATCCGACATGGACCAAAGAGGCACAGGCCCAGCGCCAAATTTGGGATCACACCGTCGCAGAGACGGTACGCGCAGGCGATAATCGGCCTAATTCCTATGCGCAGGCAATCGGGGTGGTCAATGCTCTGGTCGCAGATCACGATCGCGTAGTCGCCGCAGCAGGCGGGTTGCCGGCCGAGGTCACCGCCAATTGGCGCACCCTGAAAACCGGCACCGTCGATGTCGAGTTTGGATTTTCATGCATGGGCTATGAAATTGCCGGTGCTTGGGGCGCACGGATTGCACAATCTGAAAAAGAACCCGAGGCAGACACCATNAGCTTTGTCGGTGACGGGTCTTACCTGATGTTGAACTCTGATATCTATTCATCGGTTNTGACCGGTAAAAAGCTGATTATTCTGGTGCTCGANAATGGTGGGTTTGCGGTGATCAACAAATTNCAAAACAACACCGGAAACGAGAGCTTTAACAATCTGATAAAAGACTGCCCCACGATCCCTGAACCCTTTGCCGTGGATTTCGAGGCGCATGCAAAATCCATGGGGGCGCTGTCCGAAACCGTGCAAAACCCCGCAGAATTGGGTGCTGCCTTTAAACGGGCGCAAAGCGCNGATCAAACCTCGGTCATTGTNATGCAGGTCGACCCATACGTAGGTTGGACCGAAGGCGGCCATACGTGGTGGGAGGTTGGCACTCCTCATGTCACTGACAGCGTNAAAATTCGCAATGCTCATATTGAGTGGGAATCGAGTCGACCCAAACAGCGTCGGGGCATCTGATGACTCTGTTCAACGGCATCCGCGAGAATAATTTTCTGGTCATCGGCCGCGTCGGTATCGACTTTTTCCCCGATCCACCGGGCTGCAAAACCGAAGACGCAACCACCATGTCCGTTGGCATGGGCGGATCATCGGCCAATATCGCTGCGGGGATCGTCAAACTGGGTGGGCAAGCCGCGCTTGTCACCTCGGTATCCGATGATTCTGTCGGGCGCTACTGCCTGAACCAATTGCGTCATTACGGCATCGACCCGCACTATGTGAAAAATGTCGGAGGCGAGGCACGCAATTCTCTGGCGGTGTATGAAAGCCGGGTCGAGGATCATCAATCGGTAATTTACCGCAATGGGGCCGCCGATTTCGAGATGACCATCGCAGATGTCGAGGCCGTAGACTATACCGCCTATGGCGCCTTAATCACCGCCGGCACCGTTTTTGCTGCCGAACCGTCGCGCAGCGCCGCGTTTCGGGCCTTTGAGTTGGCGCGCGCTGCTGGACTTCCGATCCTGTTTGACGTCGACTACCGCCCCTATTCATGGCCCTCGGCGCAGATTGCAGAAGAGGTTCTATCAAAAGCCGCCACCCTGTCTGACGCCATCGTTGGAAATGACGANGAGTTTGGCTTTATGAGCGGCGACAAGGCCCGCGGTTTNCAAAAAGCCCGCGATCTGGCGCAGAGCTCTGCGCAATTGGTGATTTACAAAATGGGCGAAGACGGCTCGATCACTATCACGCCTGAGACCGAATTTCGCACCGGCATCTATCCGGTTCAAGCGTTGAAACCCACCGGGGCTGGTGACAGCTTTATGGCCGGACTGGTCTCATCNATTGCGGCGGGCCACAATTTGCAGCAAGCAGTTTTGCACGGCTCTGCCTGCGCCTCGATCACCGTCTCAAAACCCGGCTGTGCCCCTGCTATGGCCGATAGCGAAACGCTGGCCACGTTTTTACAAAACCACCCGGGCCCCACCACTATTTAGCCGTCTTCAAAAGATGATACAAAAAGGAAAGCCGATGCATATCGCCCCGTTTGACAATGAAAATAGACCGATCGTTGATGTCGATGACGCGCTGGTGCCGCTCAATTATTTCAACATCGTCAAACTGAAAGCCGGCGAGCANTTTCGCTATGCGGTGCCGGGATATGAAACATGCATTGTCCCGGCCACCGGCACAATTGACGTTACTGTGGGCGGACAGAGCTATGATGCACTGGGCACCCGGACAGTCGATGTCTGGGATGGCGAACCCGAAGGGGTCTATGTGCCAGTTGGTATGACAGCCGAGTTTACCTGCCTCACCGATGGGGCAGAGATATTCATCGCTGGCGCCAAATACGACAAGGTGCTTGAGCCGTTTGATGTCAGGGTGGCCGAATTGGACAAGGTGCAATATGGCTCTGACGACACCAAAACCCACCGCAAGATCAAGCATATTCTGGGTCAACAACAAGCCGATAAGGTCGGTCGCCTGCTGGTCAGCGAATTGTTCACCGTCGGTCAGGGGGGGTGGTCCGGCTTTCCCAGCCACAAGCACGATANCGACCGGTTGCCCGATGAAACCCGCCATGACGAAACGTATAATTTCCGCTTCAAGCCGAATTACGGGTCTGGCGTTCAAATGCTGCAACGAGAGGATAANAAACCTGGCGATGCCTATCATATCATGGATGGGTCAACGATTTGTCTCGACAAGGGCTATCACCCCTGCTGCGTGCTNCCGGGCTATGAAATGTACTACTTCACTATTTTGGGCGGGTTGAGCCAGCGGTCGTTGAAACAGTATTTTCAGCCGACCCACGCCGCCCAATTACATACTATTCCAGGCATTATGGACATGGTGGCCAAATTTAAATGACCCTTGCAACACTCTCAGATGTGCTGCAGCCNGCGCTGCACGGCCGCTATGCTGTGGGGGGGCTTGTGACCCTTGGCTGGGAAGATATGCGCGCCTATGCCGAGGCNGCGCAGGCGCTNGGTGCGCCGCTGATCCTGCAGGCAGGCCCGTCATGTCGCGAACATACCCCCCTGCCCGTCTTGGGACATATGTTCAGACATCTGGCTGAAAGTGTCGATGTGCCTGTCGTGGCGCATCTAGATCATGGCTATACTTATGAAGAGTGTAAAATTGCACTTGAAAACGGCTTTACCTCGCTGATGTACGACGGATCGCGCAAACCGCTNTCTCAAAACATTGATGAGACCGCCGCAATTGCCGAAATGGCCCATGACGCAGGTATTTCCTGCGAGGGCGAAATCGGTTTTGTCGGCTATGCCAATGGGGATAACTCAACCGGCACTGACCCCGAAGAGGCCGCCCGCTTTGCCCGAGACAGCGGCGTCGATGCGATGGCGATCTCTTGCGGCAATGTGCATCTGCAAGAAGACAAACAGGGCGGGCTAGATGTTGCTCGCATTAAAGCGATTGAGGCGGTCACCGAACTGCCACTGGTGATCCATGGTGGCTCGGGCGTGCCGGTGGCCCAGCGTGCGCAGTTGGCGGCTGAAAGCCGCATTTGCAAATTCAATATCGGCACAGAATTGCGCATGGCCTTTGGTCAGGCGCTGCGTGCGGCTGTGACCGCAGATGCCACCCGGTTTGACCGCGTGCAAATTCTGCGGGAAACCGCCGATCCCGTAAAGGCGGCCGCGATGCGTGTTATTTCGGCCTTTGGGGCCCCTGATCTAAGGACTTAAAAATGCTGAATATCGGAATTCTTGGCTGTGGTCGTATCGGGCAGGTGCATGCTGCCAGTTTAGGTCAGATTNCGGGTGCACGGGTGGCTGCAGTGGCCGATTTTTTGCCAGAGGCGGCGCAGGCGTTGGCCAACAAATCCNGTGCCCCGGTGATGGGAGGCGCTGCGCTGATCAATAGCCCTGACATCGATGCGGTGGTCATCGGCACCCCCACCGACACGCATTACGAGCTGATCCAGAAAGCTGCCAAGGCCGGCAAAGCCATCTTTTGCGAAAAGCCGGTCGATATGTCGGTCNAGCGTATCAAAGAATGTCAAACTGCGGTCGAACAGGCAGGCGTCACCTTTCTAACCGCGTTCAATCGGCGCTTTGATCCCAATTTCGCAGCGGTACAAAGCCGGTTGGCCGCAGGCGAGATTGGCACTGTTGAACTGCTCACTATTCTCAGCCGCGACCCGTCACCGCCCCCCTTGTCCTATATCCGGTCCTCAGGCGGAATTTTTCGCGATATGATGATCCATGATCTGGATTTGGCGCGCTTTATGTTGGGCGAAGACCCTGTTTTGGTCATNGCGACCGGGTCTTGTCTTGTCGATCCCGACATTGGGGCCGCTGGCGATGTCGATACNGCTGCGGTTATGCTGCAAACCGCCTCAGGGAAAATCTGTCAGATTTCCAATTCGCGNCGCGCCACCTATGGCTATGACCAACGTGTCGAAGTGCATGGCAGTAAGGGCATGTTGCGGGCTGATAATATGTTGGAAAGCTCTGTTGAGGTTGCAACCGAAGATGGATTTCGCCGTGCCCCGGCGCAGCATTTTTTCCTTGAGCGGTACAGCGAGGCCTATCGCCTCGAGATGGTACATTTCATTGAGGCCACCAAAGCCGGCGTACAACCCAGCCCAAACATNGAAGACGGATTAAAAGCCCAAATGCTGGCAGATGCCGCNGCAACCGCGCTGGCAACCGGCCAGCCTCAGCGCATCGCATAAGNAGGAAGNTCACAGTAATGTCTCAGTGGTACAATCAAAAATCCGGANCCCTCGCCNAGTTGAANGCCTTGACCAAACGACAGACGCAAGCAGCGGACTATCCGCGCGCCGGTNATATTCAAAACAATGTACCAGTCTACGACGGGTCTGGCTTGGCAGATTGCGACCGCAAGGCATTGATGGGCGAATGGGCCGATGTTCTGCTCAACGGTCCCGGTATCATTGCGATCAAGCACGCCTTTCCCGACACCGCGCCGATTGATCGTGCCACCGNAGTCTTTGAGACGATTATCGCTGCCGAAAAAGCGGCTGGTGCGTCCGCCGCAGATCATTTTGCCAAACCCGGTGCCAATGACCGTATATGGAACGTGCTTGAAAAACACTGTCTGGCTGATCCCGAGGGGTTTGCCTCCTATTTTGCCAACCCCGCCNTTGCCACCGTGGCCGAAGCCTGGCTGGGACCCGCCTATCAGATGACTGCGCAAATGAACCGAGTCAANCCCGGCGGCACCGCCCAATCAGCGCATCGAGATTACCATCTAGGCTTTATGACAGCGACACAATCAGCCCNGTATCCNGCGCATGTGCACGCGCTGTCTCCGGCTTTAACGCTGCAGGGCGCGGTGGCACATTGCGACATGCCGCTGGAAAGCGGACCAACGCTTTATCTGCCGTTCTCGCAACATATGGAGGCNGGTTATCTGGCGTTCCCGCGTCCNGAATTTCAGGAGTTTTTCCAAAAAAATCATATGCAATTGCCGCTTGAAAAGGGCGATGCAGTCTTTTTCAATCCTGCCTTGATGCATGCAGCAGGCACCAATACGTCGAAAGATATCTACCGCATGGCAAATTTGCTTCAGGTTTCTTCAGCTTTTGGTCGGGCGATGGAAACGGTNAATCGCACTGCGATGTGCCTGGCGCTCTATCCGACGCTTTTGNCNAGTGACATGGATATAGGTGCCCNGACTGCNGTTATCGCAGCGGCGGCCGAAGGCTATGCCTTTCCGACCAACCTCGACCGCGATCCGCCAATTGATGGTCTTGCTCCGGCCAGTCAAGCCGATCTGATGCATAAAGCCCTGCAGGAGAGAACCAGTGCAGAAGCATTCCACGATGAGATGACCGCGCTAAGCACGCGGCGCACCAGTTAAAATTAACCAACGGGCCACGCATTTCTCAGCTATTTGACCGTAAGCGCTGGAGTTATGCATATCTTTGAACGTCCCAGTTGTATGTCGACAGCAAAGTGACCAAGCGCCTATAATTTTAGGCGTTGCCTGCTCGGCGATCTTGCCCCCAGTTTGAAGGCACGCGTAATGATGGGATCGTGCCGCCGTCTGGCCAAGTATTTTTGCCCAANACAATTTTTTGATCCAAAACGTCTGCTCCATCTGGAGCAGACGTCTATTCCATTACAGAAATTCTTGAAGCTATTTCATTTTTTCCAAGCAATATCATCAGGAATATNGAGGCATTAATCATATCTTGCTTGCACCTCAGCGACATCGCCACAAGGTAAGAAATCAATTCCAATATGCGATTGGCCACGCTTATTTCCAAACTGATCGCTTATAATTCAAACTATCTGGATCAGACAAAGGATCTAAGACGTCCATCGGTTTAAAAGCCAACCACAGGTAGAACGGGTGNAAGCATGCGATCTCTTCTGTGAGACAAGCTGGCTGTACCTGCTATGTTGATCACGACAAACCGCAACTGCCACTGCTAGGACGNCCCCACTGTGATGCCTGCTGGCTGGGTTGTGGNCGCGACCCTCCGGTCCATCCACCAGCACTTCCCATAATGCCACCGACATGCTGACCAGCGCTTCCCCAGCCACCAGAAATTAACCTTTCTTCCTTCGTGTCTAAAATTCTCATTTTGAAAACCTTTCAAGCATAAATTTATGTAAACGTGTCTAGCTGAAATCATACAGCCTCAGAGTCAAGCGAATTATTGCTAAATGCAGAATCCTATTCTTTTTCTGTCGATTATCAGGATTGGTTTTTTTCAAAAGCTATTTTATACTCAATCTGTGAATAAAAATCCTATCCCTTACCTCATTGCTGTTGACGGCGGTGGCACCGGCTGTCGGGTCGTTATCGCCCGCCCTGAGGGCGGAATTCTGGCCTCAGCCGAGGCGGGGCCCGCAAACATTGCGACAGCATTTGGCACCGCCCTGCAAACAATCATCCAGACCGCCTCTGAGGCCTGGCAAAAAGCAGGTTTAGAGGCTGCCACAATACCGCAGGCCGTTGCGGTACTAGGACTAGCAGGCGCGAATCTTGGCGATGTGGCTCAGCGGCTGAAACGCAGCCTGCCCTTTACACACTCTTATGTGACCGATGATCGCGAAACGACTCTGCGCGGCGCACTGGCCGGGGCAGATGGCTGTCTGGCCGCGGTGGGAACCGGATCGTTCTTTTGCAGTCAAAGCGCCGGAGTGATCCAATCAATTGGCGGCTGGGGTTTTCCGGTCGGCGATGACGGCAGCGGCGCGCGATTGGGCCAGGACCTGCTACGACGGGTACTGCACTGTCACGACGGAATTGAACATCACAGTGATTTAACGCGGTCCGTCCTTCAGGCCTTCGATGACAACCCCGCGGCGCTTTCGACATTTGCGCTTAGTGCAAGCCCCCATGATTTTGGCTGTTACGCTCCTCAGGTCATCAAAGCCGCCGACGCAGGTGACCCACAGGGTATCGACCTGCGCACTGCCACAGTAAAGGCCATTCAATCCGCGCTTGATGCGGTGGGATTTACCGGTCAACAACCGCTTTGCATGTGTGGCGGGTTGGGACAGGCGGTCAGCGGCGTGCTGGATCCTGCATATCGGGACAGTCTTGTCAGGCCAAGGGGCGATGCTTTAGCAGGGGGCCTTGCAATCGCCCAAGACATCTCAAACCAAAGTCAGCCCATATAGAAAATGGGTGATAAACGCCGCCCACTTTAGGATTAAAACCAAGCCTGCCCTGCAACCACCTGTGACAGAAACTTCATTTCTGACGGTTTTCAAAGCGCAGACCTATTGC
>NYVC01000033.1 GCA_002684375.1 Marinovum sp. | reverse complement strand
TTTTTGTATCTGATAGCAACCATTTCAATACTAAATACTGTATAATTTTATCTTTTGATAGGCAAGGCGGTGACATTTTTGTCTCGTATGTCCGACCAACAAATATCTGAAGCATCAGATCAAGTCGTATCCAACGGCCAAATTGTCTCTACGGCCTGTCTTGGATATTTGCTTTGAAATCAATCTTTTTCCTTACAAAAGTTTATCTGGTCATCGACCTAGGAATAATGCCATACTGCGGCTATACGCTGTGACAGGATGTGCCTTAAAGCGCCTCGATAAAAAATCAGCCGCGAGAACGTGAATGTCGACAGACTTGTATATTTTTTGGTGAAAAAATGATATTTTTGACTATGCTTCAAAAATCTAAGAAATTAAGCGACGTGGCTGCGACCGTTGCTATTTCAGTGTTTTTTATGTTGTTAGCGTTTTGCGGTTTATTCTATATTTGGACAGCCGCCGCGCTAACCGAACAAAAAGGTGAAAGCCACGTATTACAAACCGCTCTGTCAAGTTTGGATGAGACGGTATCCCGCGTCAACGACGCCGGACTTAAAGCCACAGAAAGTGATGGGGCGGCCGCAGATTTAATCACCTTNAGAGAAAACTTCGATGCCCTTTTTGTATCCAGTCACAGCGACCAGAATACGTCGAANANAGACCCTTCCAAAATTAAACAGCTCGCCCCAGTTATTNATGAAATAGATNGCCTGGTGCAATTTGTGTATCCCGTCGATGCTGATCTCTTAGCGGCTCTGCCCGGATTATTGGCGCGCACGACNGCAATCTCACTTGAAATCAAAGCNCTGCAAATAAATAACGCAACCACTTTGCTGGAAACGCAANCTCAGAACATTCAAAANGCTTTACGCTTTTTGAATGTTCTGTCGGCGGCAGGTCTGCTGGGATTTCTGACCTTTATCGGATTTTTTGCATTGATGCGACTGCAATACCTTTCGGCAATTTCCGGCAGAATTGCGCACGATAGGGTCCGCGCAACTCTTGCAAAAACAGTCAGTTTTAGCAGCGATCCCATCATATCGGTGGACCGGGTTGGGAATATCCTCGAAAGCAATCACGAAGCCATAAACTTATGGGGGTCTTGGCCACCCGTTGCCAAACTAAGTGACGTCACTGATCNGATAGACCAAGCCGTCGGCAGCATCGCNTTGACNGATGCCGTCGANCATGCTTTTGCCCAACAATCTATTAAAGACACAGCAACCGTGGTCAANTTTGACCTACGNACTGAGGATGGCACCCTGCACCCCATTGAGGCAAACCTTATCCTTCAGTCTAATGAAACCCTTCTAATCGTTCTGAAAAACCTGTCCAAACAAGTCAATTTCAAAAAGAAAATGGAAGATGCTCTCAGCGAAATGCGCGAGGAAGAGCAGACTACAGCGCGATTTATGGCTATCATGAGCCATGAGTTACGCACGCCTCTAAACGGGATCATGGCCAGCATTGAACTGCTTAAAGAAACGACTGATCTTGACGATCAACAAACTTGGCTGACCGGTATTTCCGAAAACTATAGCAAAGNCGCGGTGGAGCAACTGGGCAACTTGCTGGAATTAAACCAGTTGCTTAATCCAAACCGAACAAAGCTCNCTACAGCAGCGTTCTCTCTGGCCGAAAGCATCCATTCGGTAATCAGCGATCAGCAAAGCACGGCAAAAACACAAAACAACAGGCTGGTCTTCCGCAAACCAGCGCAAGACAGCCATTTGGTATTGGGGTCCGAACGGCTGTTCGCTTTGACGCTCACTCATCTGGTCACCAGCGCAGTAAAGTTCAATAAATTCGGCAAAATAGAAGTGGCATTATCAACAGATGTTGACACCCAGAACGGCACCCTAAAAATCGACATTATGATCAGTGACACCGGTTCCGGTATTCCGATCGTCGACATGCAGCCGGTCTTTGAAAATTTCAAATCTTTGGAGACTGCCTATACAAAAACGGGTGGTGGATCTGGTCTGAGCCTAGGCATTGCCAAACGGGCAGCCGAGATCATGGGCGGACAGGTTTTTGTNGATACCGCCGTCAATCAAGGTGCAAAATTTTCCGTAAAGCTCGAACTCCCATTGGTTCAAACCTCGACAAAAGCAGATATAAAGAGCGCCTTCGCACCTCCGGCCAAAGAGCCAAAAGAAACATCTGAAGTTGAGCTTGAAAAACCACTTCGGCTTTTGATCGCAGAAGATGATGAAATTTACCGCAGTATGCTCATTGCTTCGCTNCACNNNGATGGGCATGACATCGTCGAAGCAAAAGATGGGCAAGAGGCAATTGACCTTGCGCAACAAGGGCACTTTGATGCCATTTTGATGGATATCAGTATGCCACATATGAGCGGGATTACCGCGACCAAAATTATCCGNCAGTCATCCGANCATAACACAGTTCCAATAATCGGGCTCACAGCTCACGCTTTACCAGAGCAGATAGAAGAATTTCTGGCCGCTGGGATGGATGATCTTATCATCAAACCTGTCAATAAAAAGGCGCTTAGGTCCGCCTTGTACCGCGCCTATCTGCGCCGCCAACAGCCACTGGTATCGCCAAGCGACAGCATCAAAGAGATTGCAACCATGACACAGTCAAAAACCGACTTGATTGATATCGANGTATTCGATGCTCTGTTCGAGCTTTTGGACACTTCCACTTTAGAAAATTATCTAAGCCAATTTGTCGAAGAGTGTGAGACCGCAGTGACGACGATGAGGCAGCAGGTCAGCGACTGTGATTTTCTTGCCGCGGCCCAAACAGCTCATAAGGCCGCCGGTTTTGCGGCGGTGGTCGGCGCAACCTCGGTGCAGCGTTTGCTGAACGAATTCGAAACTGCAGCAAAATCTCAAGACACCGACACATGTCAGCGTCTTCCCGATGAGGTCCAAGAACTGATCCAAAACTCAAAATCTATGCTATCAGACCGCTTGGGGTCCCTCTGACAACCGTGGCCGTCGCGCGATCTTACCACAGCAATCGTCTTGAAAAACAGAGGTCATCTACGCAGGATAGTCCAAGATCATGTCTGGTCAGATGAAATGAAAACCGCCCGGAANTCATTAACNTTGGTCCCAGTTGGCCCGCTGACAAANAGCGAATCAATGGCCTGAAACGCCGACCAAGCATCATGACCAAGCAAGGCGTCGGAAGGATCCGTGCCAACACNACGCATCTCTGCACAACTTCGGCCATCGCAGAACGCGCCAGCATTATCCTCAGAGCCGTCAATACCATCCGTATCAGCCGCGAGCGCATAGATGTTTTTGCGACCTTCAATCTCGCGGGCAAACGACAATAAAAACTCAGTATTGCGCCCACCACGCCCCCCCGGCCCTGCTATTGTCACCGTGGTCTCACCACCGGACAACAGCACAACCGGTGCTGAGAACGGGCGGTCTCGATCTGCAATTTGACCCGCAATCGCCGCATGCATTTTCGCGATTTCCCGTGCCTCGCCCTCGATCGAATCCGACAAAACAACTGCGGGAATACCCTGAGCGGCCGCAACCTCAGCCGCCGCTTCCAATGACTTGTTTGCCGAGGCAATAATATGCACCTCATTGCCGGTCACCGGCTCTGTCGCAGGTGCCGTCCGAGGCAGGCTTTCAATAAAGTTTTGAATATTAGGCGGCAGCTCAATATCATAGGTTCGGATCGCTGCCAGAGCATCCGCCGGGCCGCTTGCATCGCCAACCGTGGGTCCGGACGCAACTTGCGCAGGGTCATCCCCCGGCACATCTGACACGATCAAACTGACCACTTTGGCAGGCGCTGCTGCACGAGCCAATTGACCGCCTTTGATCTGGCTGATCTGTTTGCGGATGACATTCATCGCTGAAATCGGCGCACCCGAGGCCAGTAAAGCCCTGTTCAGAGCAATCTCATCGCTCAGCGACAAGCCCGCCACCGGCGCGGGCAATAAAGACGACCCGCCCCCACAGATTAAGGCCACCACCAAATCATCTGGGCCGAGGCCGCCGACCGCCACAAATAGCGCAGCGCTCGCCGCAAGACCAGCTGCGTCAGGCACCGGATGAGACGCTTCCAGTACCTCGATGTGTTGACACGGAGCCGCAAACCCATAGCGCGTCACCACCACTCCGCTCAGCGGGCCATCCCATAGTTCCTCAAAGGCAGACGCCAGTTGAGCGGCACCTTTGCCGGCACCAATAACCACAGTGCGTCCTTTGGGTTTGACCGGTAGGAAACGAGACAGCGCCCTTTTAGGGTCGGCCGCGCTGACTGCAGCATTAAATAATTCAGTAAGAAATAGACGTTCAGAATATGACATGAATCTGAGTAACCCGCCAAAACGCCTCCGTCCAGAGGCAAGGGCGCCGCTGTGCTCAATAAATGGCGAAACGAACTAAAAGATGACCTCTCACGTGAAAATAACACTTTTGCCAAAACTATTCGAAAGATCTTTATGTGCCAACCGCCACAAGCACCACGCGCGGCAAGAAACGATATTTTAAATCAGGGCGCACGCCGCGCCATCCCTGTTGCAAACCTTCAGCTCAATTTTTTATCGCTGAATTCTCAAACTATTACGCGGTAAGTAGATTGATTGCGGGCGATTGGTTTTGCACCATCTGGTCAAACGCCTGTACCAGTCGTAACCTCGGCGCTATGACGTAAAAATTAGGAGTTGTTGTGTCATTAAGCCATGGCATTCGATTATTTATAATTTAACATTATTAATTAAGTAAGAAAAATAAGATTCCTTTATAAAATTTAAGGTGATTTGCATCTGCAGCCGTGTTAAGCGTTTCGCGAAAGCGGGTCGGCGGTCTTGCCGTCAAAAGCAAATTGGAGCTGATCTACTTTCTTTCATTTAGGGAGTTAAAAATGAAGCACAATCTCAAAGCCGCCATTCTGGCAACAGCAAGCGCTGCCGTTATGGCAACTGCCTCTGCATCTTATGCAACAGATTCCGTCAACGCCGCGTTCTTCTTGGAATGGGCGTCCCCAAACCAAATCGCAAAGGTTGACAAAGCCTATGACGACGCCATGGGTGTCGACGTGAACTGGACTGACTTTTCAACCGGCGTTCAGATGACCGAAGCGATGCTATCCGGTGACATCGACATCTCTTACTCACAAGGTCTTGCCCCGTTTGTAACCGCGATTCAACAAGGCGCACCGTTGAAAATGGTTGCCGTGGCGATGATGTATGAAGCGAATGATTGTTTCGTGAAAAATGGTCTCGGCATTGACGCCTCAAACGCCTCAGAATTAGAGGGTAAAACCGTTGCCGTGCCACTGAACACCATGGCCGACTTTGCATTTAAAAGTTACATGAACCATCTGGACGTTGACATGTCGACAATGACAATCGTTGATCAGGCACCAGCAGACGGTGCTGTGTCACTGGCAGACGGCTCTGTCGATATGGCCTGTATTTTTGGCGGCAACTCTTCAAAGGCGGCCGGTGAAGTCGGCACCCCAATCATGACCTCGGAGCAAAAGGTCGAAGCCGGCATCGGATCTTTTGACGTTGTCTCCGTGACCGAAAAATTTGCCACCGAAAATCCTGATCTTTTGAGAACATTTCTTGACGTGACCGATGAGGCAAATAAAGCTTGGGCCTTTACTGACGAGCAGCTTGCAAAGGTTGCAAAAGACGCTGGCATGAGCGTTGAAGATACCAGATCGCAAATGGAAGGCATGATTTTCTTGTCTGAAGAAGATCAAAAGACCAAGTTCTTTGGTCCGGACGGTGTTGCAGCCGGTGCAGCAGCCGCCTTGGGTGTCGTATTTTCTGACGCCTCTGATGGTACCTCCATTGCTAAAACAATCGATGCCTCGTTCCTAGACTAAACCTTGAACGGCAAAAAACTTTACAGGAGGCCCCGAACGACGGCCTCCTTTTTCATATATTGAGACGGCTTTTTACCAGGCGCGCTAAACCAAATACTGGCCTTAAGCTGAGGATAGATCTGGCGCTAACTGAGATCGTTCGATCCCCTTAGTCAAAGGCCCGACACCAGTCGTCAAGGCGGCTTGATTGGGACCCGTTTATAACCAGAGGCTTTATGGCAAATCTTATCTGTGACGATCTTTGCATGACCTTTACCAACCCCCAGACCGGAGGGAAGGTCGAGGCCCTGAAAGACATAAATTTCACCTTGAAAAAAGGAGAATTACTTGCCGTGCTTGGGCCATCAGGCTGTGGCAAAACTACGTTGCTCAACATGATTGCTGGTTTTATCAACCCAACGGGAGGCTATATTTCACTGGGCGGAGATGTGATCAAAAGCCCTGGAGTGGAACGCGGTATGGTGTTCCAACAAGGCGCTTTATTCGAATGGCTGACGGTTGCTAAAAATGTCGACTTTGGCTTGCGCATGAAAAACACAGATAAACAAGAAAGCGCCGAACTTGTGGAAAAATGGCTCGATATTGTTGGGCTTCAAGGATTTGGTGACACACCGACGTATCAACTGTCCGGCGGTATGCAGCAGCGGGTGGCGCTTGCGCGATGTCTGGTCAACAACCCCGATGTCATTTTAATGGATGAACCGCTTGGCGCACTGGACGCGCTGACCCGCGAAAAGATGCAGTCACTGGTGCTGGACCTTTGGAAAGAGACTGGCAAGACGATCATGATCATCACCCATTCGGTCGAAGAGGCGCTGTTACTGGGGGAACGTTTGTTCGTCATGGCGCCGCGCCCAGGGCGCATTCACAAAGAATATAACCTACCTTTTGCCGAGCGTGGCCTAACAGAGTCTCTGCGAGAGATTAAGCAAGACAGCCAATTTGCCGACGTCAGAGAGGAAATTCTGACAATGATCTGGAACATGGAAGAAGAGATTATGGGCCGTGCTTGAATGGATGTCAGATAACCGTGCTACGATTGCGGCCGTGGTCATTTTCGCACTGGCGATTATGTTCATCACGTCGATTTTCATTGGCAGAAAACAGGCAAAGCTAAGCGCAAAAGACGCGGTCTTTGGCGACCCTGAGCGCACGAAAGGCGGCTGGTATTGGTCGGTTTGCGGCATCTCTGCGCTGTTACTGGTTTGGTTTTACTTTTCGTGGGGCGTTGGCCGTGCCTATTTTCCTAATGCGGCCAACGAGATGTGTCAGGTGGCAAAGCTCGAAGAGGCAATTTCGCCGATCAAAGCCGCATTGCCATTGGGATCGCGCTATTACAAATCCACGACACTCGTTGCACGCAACTCAGATCAATTGACGCAGTTGCAATCACAAATGCCCACCTCTGCGTTTTCCCCAAATGAGCAAACAGAACTCTATGCGCTGATCGGCGAAACCCGGCGTCTTATGGCCAATTCGTCGAACCCGGCCAATCTGAGCGATGCCGCACAGGATCAATTGCAAGCTTTGGCAGAAGATTTAGTTGGCCTCAGCACCCAACTCAAAGCCGGGCCGCAGGGCACCCCGCCCTCTGCAGACGCACTGGCGCAACCCGGATGGGGCACCACGCATATCGAAATCCCAATGTTGCCAGTCACCGAAAGAGGTGTCTTGTTTGACTCAGTCGCTTTGGACGCGCAGGCATTGGCGGCGCGCTTCATAAAAATCCGCAATAATCCCGCACAGAATGATGCTCTGGTCATTGATATCAGATCCCGCATTGACGGGCTGAAAAAAGTCACGAAATCAGGAACGTTTGACGAAGACACCGCAACGGCCCGCAAGGCGTATCTAAAAGCGGTCGAGCGTATTTTTAAACGCCTAGATGACGGTATCATCTTCCCGGCGGAATCGCTGGAAGGGATCAATACAGCAATTGCCACCCTCGACAGTGCAAAAAATCAAGCCCGCGGCCAGCTGGGTACGATTGAGACCCTGTTTTTCCCTGGGGACGGCATAGTAAAATCGCGCACACAATGTACCGAGCAAGGCTCGGGCCGATGGCTCCCGAAGCCTACCGATGTTGTGGCGACTTTCTGGAAACTCGCAAGCCCCAACACAGAGGCCGATGGGGGCTTTAAAGGAATTCCACTGTTTTGGTGGAAATGGTTGCCCGTTGGCGACGTGGTGGCGATGGCCATGCCCGATTGGATCGCCGACGTCCTGCCCGGAGAGTATGCCAGACATGCCGCAGACGGCACCGTCACNCCAAATTTCAAAGACAAGGTTCTGGCCCTNGCGCAGGGCGATGTGAACCTCGGTTTTGTACCGATGTTTGATGGCCACGTCTGGGATTCGATGTTCCGTGTGCTGGTCGCCTTGGGATTGGGGATTTTATTCGGGGTGCCTTTGGGCATTTACATGGGCGTTTCAAAGTTCTTNAAGTCATTTTTTGATCCGCTCATAGAACTGTACCGTCCGGTGCCGCCATTGGCATGGGCACCGCTAATCCTGACAATATTCGGCATTCAAGATGACGGGAAGATCTTCCTGCTGTTTATGGTCGCATTTGCCATCATGGTGATATCGGCCCGCACCGGGGCCTCTGGCACCCAATTGTCAAAAATAAGGGCCTCGCACTCGCTGGGGGCNACAAACGGACAAATCTTACGCAACGTGATTTTGCCCAACGCNCTGCCTGAAATCCTGACGGGTATACGCATCGCAATCGGCGTCTGTTGGGGCACTTTGGTGGCAGCGGAAATGCTGGCTGGCACCACCGGGGTCGGCTTTATTGAAAACGTCGCCCGTACAGTTTCGGATTATGAATTGATCTGGGTGACAATTTTGATCATGGGCATTTTAGGGCTGGCGTTCGATCTCATCATGCGTTGGGTCATTACAAAGACTATTCCATGGCGGGGCAAAGGTTGAGGGNGCATACCTTTAAACTGTANCTCATATCGTTTAAAAACATCGGGGTCGTCCTTTTGATTCAGGGGTGGCCCTTCTTAACATTGCACAAGCCTTGGGCTGGCCTGCAAATTTGGCCTTAAGTCTCTTTTGCAACTGGCCCTAACGAAACCCGAAAAACTTTGGCTGTGTTANATATGATTAGGTTCACGAATCGAACACATATCCACGCGCCCCAACATGAGGAGACATATCATGGACGGCACACTTCGCGACAATGACATTTCCANGGTGGTCGAGGCCGACCGCGCCCATATCTGGCACCACCTGACGCAGCATAAACCGTTTGAAAATGCCGAACCCCGGATCATCGTCGAGGGCAAGGGCATGCGGGTTTGGGACCAGAACGGCAAAGAGCATATCGATGCGGTGTCGGGCGGTGTCTGGACAGTTAATGTCGGCTATGGCCGCGAGAGCATCGCGAATGCAGTGCGCGACCAGTTGATAAAGCTCAATTATTTTGCCGGCTCTGCGGGCTCNATCCCCGGCGCGCTATTCGCCGAAAAGCTGATCTCAAAAATGCCGGGACTATCGCGGGTCTACTATACCAATTCAGGCTCAGAAGCGAACGAGAAAGCCTTTAAAATGGTACGCCAGATCGCCCATAAACGCTATGGCGGCAAAAAACACAAAATTCTGTACCGTGACCGCGACTATCATGGTACGACAATCGCTTGCCTATCGGCGGGCGGCCAAGAAGAACGCAACGCGCATTATGGCCCCTATACGCCCGGCTTTGTGAAAGTCCCGCATTGTTTGGAATACCGCAAACAATGGGATGTCGAAAACTATGGGGAACGCGCTGCAGATGCCATTGAGGAGGTTATTCTGCGCGAAGGTCCCGACACAGTCGGCGCNATNTGTCTTGAACCGGTAACAGCCGGCGGTGGTGTGATCACCCCACCCGAAGGCTATTGGCAGCGCGTTCAAGAAATTTGCCGCAAATATGATATACTGCTGCATATCGATGAGGTCGTTTGTGGCGTGGGCCGCACCGGCACGTGGTTCGGTTATCAACATTACGGCGTCGAGCCGGATATGGTGACCATGGCCAAAGGNGTCGCCTCAGGATACGCTGCAATTGCCTGTCTGGTGACCTCGGAAAAAGTATTTGACTTGTTCAAGGACGACGCNTCGGACCCAATGAACTATTTCCGCGATATCTCGACCTTTGGCGGGTGCACTGCAGGGCCAGCGGCGGCACTGGAAAACCTTCGCATCATCGAAGACGAGAACCTTCTTGAGAACACCCACCAGATGGGCACTTATATGCTGGACGCCCTGACCGACTTGATGGGACGCCATAAGGTAATCGGCGATGTGCGCGGCAAGGGTCTGTTCCTTGGGGCCGAACTGGTATCCGATCGGGAAGACAAAACTCCGATGGATGAGAAAAAGGTGCAGGCAGTGGTTGGAGACTGCATGGCGCAGGGCGTTGTGATCGGGGCGACCAACCGCTCGCTTCCCGGCTTTAACAACACGCTGTGTTTCAGCCCGGCTCTGATTGCGAAAAAAGACGATATTGACGAAATACTCACAGCGGTGGATGGCGCGCTGACACGGGTCTTTGGCTAAATCGATCTTATGATTATTTCGAGACGCTCTTTCCTGTGAGCGTCTCGAAACCGTGATCAAGCACTCCAGCTTACAGCCTGTAAATTAAAAGACTGTACCATCTATCTCATCATTTCAGACTTGGGCTTACCAGACTTGGAGCGCGTTAAAATTAATACCAGTTTGCAATACAGTTATGGCCAGACTATGCTAAGTCATGGCAATCCCAATTGAAACCTTTTTCCTAATCCCCGAGGCGCAGGGCACCCTGCAAGCCCGTATTCAGCAAATGATTGCCGAAGGCATCCTATCGGGGCGATTTCGCCGCGGAGAAAAACTGCCCTCAACGCGAAAGCTGGCGCTGCATCTGGGGGTCAGCAGAATCACTGTGACGCTGGCCTATACCGAACTTCTGGCAAATGACTATCTCAGTTCAAAAGGCCGCTCGGGGTATTATGTCTCGCAAAACGCGCCGGACCCCCCATCCGTACCCCCCAACCGACCGCGAAGTGATGGCGTCGATTGGTCCCGGGCGATCGGACAAAAGTTTACAGGTGGGGCGACCCCGGAAAAACCACAAGATTGGGCAAAGTTCAAATATCCCTTTGTGTATGGCCAAGCCGATCCCACAGTGTTTGACCACGCCAATTGGCGCATGTGCGCTCTACAGGCTTTGGGTCAGAAAAACTTCACCGCGCTGACCACTGATTATTACGATCAGGATGATCCGCAACTGGTTGAGTTTATTGCACGGCACACATTGCCCCGGCGCGGCATCATTGCCCGCCCGGAAGAAATACTGGTCACACTCGGAGCCCAGAATGCCCTGTGGTTGACCGCTCAGGTATTGCTGACACAACGCCGCAAAGCCGCGATTGAGAACCCCTGCTATCATGCTTTGCGTGATATCCTCACGCAGTCTCGGTGTCATCTGGCTGTGATTGATGTCGACGAGCACGGCCTGCCACCCGATGCAATTCCCCCCGATGTGGACGTCATCTTTACCACGCCAAGCCATCAATGTCCCACGACCGCGACAATGCCGATTGAGCGGCGTATGGCCTTGTTAAAGCGCGCTCGCGCGCAGGATGCGCTGATTGTCGAGGATGATTACGAGTTCGAAATGTCGTTTCTTTCGGCGCCTTCGCCCGCATTGAAATCGCTCGATCCCGATGGTCGAGTGATTTATGTTGGAAGCTTTTCAAAATCACTTTTTCCGGGTCTCAGGCTGGGCTATCTGGTCGGATCTGAGCCGTTTATAAAAGAAGCCCGCGCCCTGCGTGCCAGCGTCTTGCGCCACCCCCCTGGTCACATCCAGCGCACCGCAGCCTATTTCCTGTCTCTGGGTCATTACGACGCACTGATCCGAAAAATGAGCCGTATGCTCTCGGACCGGCGCCGCGTGATGGATGATGCAATTAAAACCTGTGGCTTGGCGGTGGCAGGTCGGGCTTATTTCGGCGGATCATCGTTCTGGATGCAGGCCCCAGACGGGGTGGATACGCGGGACTTAGCCAATAAGTTAGTCCCTAAAGGCGTGTTGATTGAGCCGGGGCATTCGTTTTTTGCCCAACCTAACCCACCACAACAATTCTACCGCCTCGCCTATTCCTCGATTGGTGCCGAACGCATCGGCGAGGGGGTGGCAAAAATTGCGAGCGAGCTCACTTAATTGGTCTTAATGGGGCTTTACATCTGGCCCTAACAGAGTTTTATCCGACCCCGTAGATCTTGGCGCAAGATTTGAGACAAACCGACTCACTCGGCCGGCCTGTACAGGAGTACCCAGAAATGAAAATGACCACCGAAGAAGCCTTTGTAAAAACCCTCCAGATGCATGGGATTGAACATGCTTTTGGGATTATCGGTTCGGCCTTTATGCCGATTTCCGACCTGTTTCCCCAGGCCGGGATCAACTTCTGGGACTGCGCCCATGAAGGATCCGGCGGTATGATGGCCGATGGCTATACCCGCGCTTCCGGCAAGATGAGCATGATGATTGCGCAAAATGGTCCTGGTATTACGAACTTTGTGACACCGGTGAAAACTGCCTATTGGAACCACACACCTTTGCTGTTGGTGACCCCACAGGCGGCCAATAAGACCATCGGTCAGGGCGGTTTCCAAGAAGTCGAGCAGATGGCATTGTTCGAAGACATGGTTGCATACCAAGAAGAAGTACGCGATCCGAGCCGCGTCGCGGAAGTGCTGAACCGCGTGATCCTAAACGCCAAGCGGATGAGTGCACCGGCGCAGATTAACATGCCGCGTGACTACTGGACCCAAGTGATCGACATCGACCTGCCGGAAATGGTCACTTTCGAGCTGCCCAGAGGCGGGGACACCGCGTTACAACAAGCCGCGGACCTGCTCTCGTCGGCCAAAACGCCCGTCATTCTGAATGGCGCGGGGGTAATATTGGCAAATGGCATCAACGAAAGTATCAAACTGGCCGAGCGCCTCGACGCGCCAGTTTGTGTCGGCTATCAACACAATGACGCCTTTCCCGGGTCGCATCCCCTGTTTGCCGGACCGCTGGGATACAACGGCTCGAAAGCCGGCATGGAGCTGATTTCAAAGGCGGATGTCGTCCTGTGCCTTGGCACCCGCTTGAACCCGTTCTCAACACTGCCGGGATACGGCATCGACTACTGGCCCAAAGATGCCAAAATTATTCAAGTGGATATCAATCCAGACCGGATTGGCCTAACCAAAAAAGTTACGGTAGGGATCATTGGCGACGCTAAAAACGTGGCATCGGCCCTATTGGAGAAACTGTCTGATACCGCAGGCGACAGTGGCCGCACCGAGCGCAAAGCTACAATCGCTCAGACCAAATCGGCTTGGGCACAGCAATTGTCCAGCATGGATCACGAAGACGATGATCCCGGCACCACTTGGAACCAGCGCGCCCGCGCCAGCAAGCCCGAATGGCTCAGCCCGCGCAAAGCGTGGCGCGCCATCCAGAGCGCCTTACCCAAAGAGGCGATTATCAGCTCTGATATCGGCAACAATTGTGCCATCGGTAACGCGTATCCGTCGTTCGAAGACGGTCGCAAATATTTGGCCCCGGGCCTGTTTGGTCCCTGCGGCTATGGGCTGCCATCGATTGTCGGTGCAAAAATCGGCTGTCCTGATGTTCCGGTTGTCGGCTTTGCAGGCGACGGCGCCTTTGGCATTGCTGTGACCGAATTGACCGCAATCGGCCGGGAAGAATGGCCGGCTGTGACGATGATTGTCTTCCGCAATTACCAATGGGGCGCCGAAAAGCGCAATTCTACCCTGTGGTATGAGGATAACTTCATCGGCACCGAATTGGATGACAAAGTGTCCTATGCCGGTATCGCGCAAGCCTGCGGTCTTCAAGGCGTGCAAGCGCGCACAATGGACGAATTGACAGCGGCGCTACACACGGCCGTTGAAGACCAGATGAAACACGGCAAGACCACGCTGATCGAGGCGATGATCAACCAAGAGCTGGGCGAGCCGTTCCGCCGCGACGCGATGAAGGCCCCTGTCGCAGTGGCAGGCATCAGCGCAGACGATATGCGAGTGCAAACGGTCGAATAAGACCGCGTCGACACCGAAACGGGAGGCGAGTATGACCCTCTGCAAGAAAGAGACACGCCTAGACTCAGATCAGCCCAGCAGGGCTGTTCTGATCCCTTTCGTCTGGGCAAAGAGGGCGCATCAGGCAAGCTGTCAAATGCCTGATGGCGCCCCCCCACAGACGTGACGCGTGATATGGCGCATCAAGCAGACGCCCCCAACATTCTGGTTCTCAACGCAGGATCTTCGTCCATAAAGTTTGCCCTTTTTGATGGCCACCTCAACCANACCCTCTCAGGGATTGCAGAAGGTATCGGCGAGGTTTCGAAACTAACCATCGGAACAGATGTCGAAAACACCCCCTTTATTGACCATCGTGCCGCCCTGAGCGCTGTACTGGAACGGTTGAAAACGCGGGGCTTCGACCTTAAGGCTCTGGCAGCCGTTGGCCACCGCGTGGTGCATGGTGGCGCCAAACTGACACAGCCTGTCCGTCTTACTCCAGAGGTGCGTGCCGAGATCAACAATTGCACACCGCTGGCGCCTCTGCACAATCCCCATAATCTAGCCGCAATTGATATGCTGTCTGAATTGGCGCCGGATGTACCGCAATACGCCAGCTTTGACACCTCGTTTCACGCCACCAACCCAACCGTGGCGACCCGCTATGCGATCCCGCGCATGATCGAGACCAAAGGCATCCGCCGCTATGGGTTTCACGGCCTNAGCTATGCGTCTTTGACCCAGACATTACCCCTCGTGTCAGACCAGAAGCTTCCCTCACGCCTGTTGGCGTTCCACCTTGGCAATGGCGCCAGTCTGTGCGCTATTTTAAACGGTCATTCGGTCGCAACAACGATGGGATATTCGCCACTGGACGGGCTGACAATGGGCACGCGCTCTGGCGGCATCGATGCCAATGCGGTCCTGCGTCTGGTCGCCGACAATGGGCTGGAACGCACAAAGGCTATCTTGAACCATGAAAGCGGCCTTTTGGGCCTGTCGGGCGGTAAATCTGACATGCGCAACCTGATGCTGGATGCCTCGGCCGACAGCGCCTTTGCAATTGANCACTTTTGCTATTGGAGCCTGCGCCATGCNGGATCTTTGATTGCCGCAATGGAAGGGNTNGATGCAATCGCTTTTACCGGCGGCATTGGCGAGAACGCTATTGGTGTGCGCGCCCGCATTTTGCGCGGTCTGGAATGGGCCGGGGTTCGCCTTGATGTCGATGCCAACCACGGGCGCAAAACCCGGCTGCACGCGGACAGCTCAAAGGTGGCAATCTGGGTCGTGCCGGCGCAGGAAGAGCGCATGATCGCAGCCGACACATTGTCAATTCTCAGGGACACTGCATGAGTTACCCTGTTGCCACAGTCACGGCAGTTGCCGCCACAATATCCTCAACAGACGCGCCTCGGCTGAGATCGCAGACCGGCTTGCGAAAGCCTTGCAAAAAAGGCCCCAACGCTTGGGCTGAAGCCAGTTCTTGGCACAGCTTATACCCNATATTCCCGGCGTTTAAGTCAGGAAAAACCANCACGTTAAAATCGCCAGACTGCACGCCTTTTTTGGCTGCAATGGCTTGGTTCAACGCCGCATCCGCCTGGATCGGACCGAAACTGTCGATGCCCAGATCTGCCAGTGCATTGGCGGCCCCGCGCGTCAGGTCTACCGAATGCCCCTGGCCTGACTCACCCGTTGAATATGACAACAGCGCAACGCGGGGCGCGCCCAGTAGTCCCTGTGCCGACGCCGCNGTTGCCCGAGCGATATCNATCAGTTCGTCCTGCGACGGCGCAACATTGACTGCGCAATCCGTGAAAATCAAACTGCGCCCATCGGGAAACAGCATCAGAAAAAACGAGGACGGAGTTGTGATCTTCGGATCCAGACCAATGGCAATGCTAGCAGCCTCGATCACCCGCTTCGTCGCACTGTCTGCCCCTGCCACCATTGCATCGGCCTGCCCAGTCGCCACCATCGCGGCGGCGCGATACAATGGTTTGGCCAGCAGACGCCTGGCGATTGCTTCTTTCATCCCCCGCGCCTGTGTCAGAACCTCGATCTGGGCATCGCAAATATCTGTAAGCGGCATCGGTTGGCACAGCCCATCCGCCTGCAAACGGGCCGCTGCTTTGGCCACACGGGGATCACCCAACTCGGGAAATACCACCTTTGCGTTGCGCTCTCGGGCGCGTGCATATATTTTTTCTAAAATCGACATGTATACCTCCGTGTACAGTCGTAGGAGACAGCAATGACCNAAAACGTCAAGATAAACCGTGGCCTAAAAGGCATCTATTTCGAACGCTCAGGTGTCAGCCATATCGATGGCAGTAAGGGTGAGTTGAGTTACCGTGGGTATTCAATCCACGATCTGGCGACCAAGGCGACCTTTGAAGAAGTCGCCTATCTGCTGATCTTTGGCGAATTACCCAACACCAAGGAACTGTCTGACTTTGACGCCCGATTGAAAGCTGCTCGGCATCTGCCGCAAGAGATTTACCAGATTATCGAGGCGACAAAATCCGGCCATCCCATGGATGTTCTGCGCACGGCAACATCGGCGCTGGCGGCGCTTGAGCCACAAAGTCTTCAAATCGGCGAAGAGGCCTTTATTGAAAACGGGATACGCCTGACCAGCCAGTTGCCGATGATCATTGCGGCCCATGAGGCGCTTCGCAACGGACGCACACCGGTGGCACCAGATCCCAGCCTGTCGCATGCAGCCAACTGGCTGTGGATGCTGAAAGGCGAGGTGCCCTCGGCGGATGCGGCACGGCTGGCGGATGTCGATTTCATTTTGCATGCCGAACACGGATCCAATGCGTCGAGTTTTGCCGCCCGGGTGACGGTTGGCACCGAGGCCAATCTGCACGGCGCCGTTGTCACCGCTTTGGCGACGTTGGCCGGTCCAGCCCATGGCGGGGCTGCAGAAGATGTAATGAAAATGGTGATGGAAATTGGCACCCCCGANAAAGCGGCTGATTATGTCAAAGCCAAACGGGGGGCGCGTGAACCAGTGACGGGATTTGGTCACCGGGTCTACCGTGCCGAGGATCCCCGCGCCCGCCACATGCGCGAGGGCGTGCGCAAACTGNGCCAAGAAATGGGTGCTCCGGAATGGTATGAGATCTTGCAAGGCGTCGTCGATGCGATGAAACCCTATGCGCGCCACGGCCTGAATGTAAACGTCGACTTTTATTCTGGTGTTGTCTATCAGCTGCATGGTATTCCGATGGATCTCTACGTCCCGATCTTTGCCATCGGGCGCATGCCCGGCTGGATTATACAATGTCTCGAACAGCANCGGGGAAACATTCTNATACGGCCGCTAACACTTTACAATGGCCCGGAAATGCGGCCTTTTAAAACCCTAGAAACGCGCTAGTATAATACAAAACCGGCAGCTTCATGCTCTTCGAAACAAGAAAGTTTATGCAACCCATGATTTCAACACAGGACAACAAAAAACCATGGCTCTTGCACGCAACCCCTTTGCCGTTTTCAAGCGACTATCCACCATCAAGAACCGCCTATATAGTCTGTTTCCGGGGGTAATTGTTTCAATGATTGTCGCCACCACAGCGCAGTTTCTAGCAGACCATTACAGCACCCCTGTAATGCTGCTGGCGCTTTTGCTGGGCATGGCAGTCAGCTTTCTCGGTGAGGAGGGGAGAACCGTCGCTGGTATAAGCTTTACTGGCAAAACGTTGTTGCGGGTTGGNGTGGCACTTTTGGGTGTCCGGATCAGTGCTGACCTGATCACTGGGTTGGGCCCGCAGTTGATCGGGCTGGTGGTGCTTGGTGTTCTGGCAACAATTTTATTCGGGCTTTGGGTGGCGCGATTCTTTGGCCACGGCTGGCGGTTTGGCTTACTTACTGCCGGCGCGGTGGCAATCTGTGGTGCCTCGGCAGCGATGGCCATCAGCGCAATATTGCCAAAAGACGACCGTAGCGAACAGCGCCTGATCTTTACCGTTTTGGGCGTCACAGTGCTGTCGACGATGGCCATGGTGGCCTATCCAGTTGTGGTCCATGTATTGGACATCGGTGAAACAGGTGGCGGGGTATTTCTGGGGGGTACCATTCACGATGTCGCACAGGTGGTCGGGGCCGGATTTTCTATCTCCGAGCCAACCGGTGACACCGCNACTTTGGTGAAATTGATCCGAGTGGCGCTATTGGCACCAGTGGTTTTGGTTGCCTCAGTTGTCATCCGAAGCTTTGCCCAGACACCCAGAGACGGCAGNAAACCACCATTGCTGCCAACCTTTGTGGTGGTGTTTCTGGTGCTTGCAACATTAAATTCACTGCATCTGATCCCTGCCCAAATCGCCACATTTCTAAGCGAGGCCTCGCGGTGGCTGCTCTTGACCGCGATTGCGGCAGTGGGCATGAAAACAAACCTCAAGCACGTACTGGCCGTGGGTGGGCCAGCAATTGCGCTTTTGTTCACCGAAACACTCTTTATCGCAAGCTTTGTCCTGATCGGGATCACCGCTTTGCCATGACATAAACTATCCGAAAAGGACGCCAGATGACCTTCGAGCAACCGATATTGAATAAATCCCCAGNGGTCTCGGATGAAATCCGTAAGACGACCTGTTACATGTGCGCNTGTCGCTGCGGAATTAACGTGCATTTAAAACGGGGCAAGGTCGCCTATATCGAAGGCAACCGGGATCATCCGGTCAACAAGGGTGTCCTATGCGCCAAAGGCAGCGCCGGTATTATGCAGGTCAACGCCCCCTCGCGCCTGCAGGCTCCTTTGAAACGTGTCGGCCCAAGAGGCTCTGGTGAATTTGAAGAAATCAGCTGGGACGAAGCCTTAAGCATGGCCACCAATTTGTTGGAGCCGATCCGCAAGAATAACCCGGAGAAACTGGCGTTTTTCACCGGACGCGATCAGTCGCAGTCCTTCACCAGCTTTTGGGCGCAGAATTTTGGCACGCCCAACTATGCCGCGCATGGTGGATTTTGTTCGGTAAATATGGCCGCCGCTGGCATTTATACTATGGGGGGCGCGTTTTGGGAATTTGGCCAACCCGACTGGGATCACACCAAATTGTTCATGTTGTTCGGTGTGGCCGAAGACCATGACAGCAACCCGATCAAGATGGGGCTGGGCAAGATAAAAGCCCGAGGCGCAAAAGTCATCGGCGTCAACCCTATCCGGTCGGGTTATAACGCAATCGCCGATGAATGGGTCGGCATCACTCCGGGCACTGACGGCTTGTTTATCCTCGCTCTCGTGCATGAATTGATGCGCGCCGGCAAAATGGACCTTGACTATCTGGCACGCTACACGAACGCACCCGTCCTGATCAATAGCGACCCCAAGTCCTCTGAACACGGCCTGCTGATGCGCGACGCAGACGGCAAACAGTTGGTTGTCGACAGCGTCTCTGGAAAGCTGACCCCGTTTGACCAGCCCGGTGTCCAGCCCGACCTGTCGGCCACCTATCGCCACGGCGGGGTGACCCACCGGCCCGTATTCCACCTGATGGCTGAGCGCTATCTCGATCCAAGCTATTCAGCGGATGCCGTCACGGAACGGGTTGGAATTTCAGCAGATAAAATTCGCCGTATCGCCGCAGAAATCGCCCGAGTTGCCTTTGACGAGGCCATCGAGCTTGATCAGGAATGGACAGATTTTCGCGGGGACACCCATACCAAAATGATCGGTCGCCCGGTCAGTTTTCATGCCATGCGGGGAATTTCCGCCCATTCCAACGGATTTCAAACCTGCCGGGCGCTGCATGTCCTGCAAATCATTCTCGGCACCGTCGAAGTGCCCGGCGGCTTTCGTTTTAAACCGCCCTATCCAAAACCCCCTGAAGTACACCCCAAACCACATTGCAAAGTAACCCCCGGCGCGCCACTGGACGGCCCGCATCTGGGATTTGTGCACGGACCCGATGATTTGGCTCTGAAAGCCGATGGGTCACCAGCAAGGATTGACAAGGCCTTCACATGGGAAAACCCAATGTCCGCCCATGGTCTGATGCATATGGTGATCTCGAACGCCCATGCCGGAGATCCCTATAAGATCGACACCATGTTTATGTATATGGCCAATATGTCGTGGAACAGCTCGATGAACACCAGCGGTGTAATCGAAATGCTGACAGATACAGATGAAAACGGCGACTATGTGATCCCCAATATCATTTATTCAGATGCCTATTCGTCGGAAATGGTCGCCTATGCCGATCTGATTTTACCCGACACCACCTATTTGGAGCGTCATGATTGTATCAGCCTTCTGGACCGGCCAATCTGCGAGGCCGATGCTGCTGCCGACGCCATTCGCTGGCCAGTGATCGAGCCTGACCGCAATGTGCGCGGTTTTCAATCGGTGCTGTGTGAACTGGGTGCTCGGCTTAACCTGCCCGGCTTCACAAATGAAGATGGCAGCCAGAAATATGCCGATTATGCCGACTATATCGTCAACCATATCCGCAAACCCGGCATCGGCCCACTTGCCGGGTTTCGGGGCGACGGCTCAGATAGTGGCCGCGGTGACATCAACAAAGACCAATTGAACCGCTATATCGAAAACGGCGGCTTTTTTGTCGAACATATACCGGACGGGGCACATTACTATAAACCTTGGAACAATAAATATCAGGATTGGGCGGTCAAGATGGGCCTGTATGACAGCCCCCAGCCCTATCTTTTTCAGCTCTATGTCGAGCCGATGCGCCGCTTTCAACTGGCCGCCGAAGGCCATGGCGACCGGCAACCGCCGGATCATCTGAGAGAACAGATTAAAACCACACTCGATCCACTGCCAATCTGGTACGCCCCGTTTGAGGACAGCCATGTGGACCCCGAAGAGTACCCCGTTCATGCGTTGACCCAACGCCCGATGGCGATGTATCATTCCTGGGGCAGCCAAAACGCTTGGCTGCGCCAAATCCACGGCCATAACCCCCTGTATTTGCCGACTAAACTCATGATGCAGCATAATCTGGCAGACGGTGACTGGGCAACCGTCAGTTCGGTGCACGGATCGATCACGGTACCGGTGGCGCACATGGCGGCGCTGAATGAAAACACCGTTTGGACGTGGAACGCCATCGGCAAACGCAAAGGCGCATGGGCGCTGGGCGAAGAAAGCTCAGAGGCCACCAAAGGCTTTTTGCTGAATCACCTGATCCATGAATTACTGCCGCCCAAAGGCGATGGTCTTAGATGGGCCAATTCGGACCCGATTACAGGCCAAGCTGCGTGGTTTGACTTGCGGGTCAAAATCGCCAAAGCCGAAACAGCCAATGAAAGCCAGCCCGCCTTTGATGCGATCAAATCGCCCGTGGGCGCCGGGCCAGCGGAACTTACTTGGAAGGTCAGCCAATGACACAGCTCCCCGAAACCACCCAGCGAAAACTGGGCCTTGTAATCGATCTTGATACCTGCGTGGGCTGCCATGCTTGCGTGATCAGTTGCAAGGGCTGGAACACCGAGAACTATGGTGCGCCGCTCAGCGATCAAAATCCCTATAGTAAAGAGGCCTCAGGCACCTTCCTGAACCGGGTGCATAGCTATGAGGTACAGCCCGATATCGGTGCAGCACAGCTGATCCATTTCCCAAAATCCTGCCTGCATTGCGACGACGCCCCTTGCGTGACTGTGTGCCCTACAGGGGCAAGCTACAAACGCGTCGAGGACGGGATTGTACTGGTCAATGAAAGCGATTGCATCGGCTGCGGGCTCTGCGCTTGGGCCTGCCCTTACGGCGCACGCGAGTTGGACGCAGCAGAAGGTGTGATGAAGAAATGCACGCTTTGCGTCGACCGGATTTACAACGAGAACCTGCCCGAAGAAGACCGGGTGCCATCCTGCGTGCGGACCTGTCCGGCCGGGGCACGGCATTTCGGCGATCTTGGCGATGAGGACAGCGAGGTCAGCCAGTTGGTGGCCGAGCGTGGTGGAATGGATCTTATGCCCGAGTTGGGCACCAAACCGATCAATAAATACCTGCCGCCACGGCCGAAAGACACGTTGGATGAAATCGACATTCTCGCGCCCCTTCTCGCGCCTGTTGCCGAAAACCCCAAGGGGTTTTTGGGCTGGCTTGATAAAACACTGGAGAAACTCTGATGCATCCGGCACCTTCTGTCATATTATTCACCACCCTATCCGGCATCGGCTTTGGGCTTTTGGCTTTTTTAGGACTTGGCCTACCACTGGTTACGGGCTGGCTGGCCTTTGCTTTTTTCGCGGTGGCCTATCTGCTGGCCGTTGGCGGATTACTGGCATCGACCTTTCATCTGGGCCATCCGGAACGGGCTCTGAAAGCCTTTAGCCAATGGCAAACAAGCTGGCTTAGCCGCGAGGCCTGGGCCGCTGTTGGTGCTTTGGTGGTGATGGGTATCTATGGCGCAGGTCTGGTTTTCTTAGATTTGCGCATGCCCATTTTGGGCCAAATCGGCGCGGCACTATCGCTTGCCACGGTCTATTGCACCTCGATGATCTATGCACAGCTGAAAACTGTTCCGCGCTGGAACATGCCACTGACACCCGTGCTATTTGTCAGCCTATCACTGGCAGGTGGGGCGCTCCTGGCAGGCGCGGGGTTTCTGGCGCTTATCCTTCTGGGATCGGCAGGCTGTGTGCAGATCGTCTATTGGGTCGTGGGTGATACCCGCCTTAAACGTTCGGGCACCACCATAGAAAGCGCCACGGGTCTTGGCCATATTGGTTCGGTACGGGCCTTCGAGCCGCCCCATACCGGAACCAATTATCTGATGAGCGAATTTATACACGTTGTTGGTCGCAAACACGCAGCAAAACTGCGGATTATCGCCTTGGGCTTGATGGTGCTCGCACCGGTTATACTGATTATGAGCCCGTTTAACTATGTCCTAGCGCTGTTTTTAGCAGCCGCCGCACATCTGGCCGGCGTCTGCGTATCGCGTTGGTTGTTTTTCGCGCAAGCAGAACACGTCGTTGGGCTTTATTACGGCAAGCGTTAGCATCCAACGGGCGATATGTCTGTGGGCGGCCCACCGCCCGCAGACCCCGGATTTACGGTATAGCTCAATCTGCCTTGAACAACCGGCGCAGCCGCCCCGCAAGACGCCCAGCGCGTGCCCGAACACCCGTTTCGGCCTCTTCAAGAGTGTCTGTCACAGTCTCAAGCATGGGGTCTACCCGCGCGACCCAAAACCGCAGCCAGCGCACCCTGATCATCCAGAAAACGCCAAAAAAACCGATCAAGGTCAAGATATTTTGCCAGGGAATCACCCGCATTTCGGGATCTTCAATCACCCGCATCCGCACCACATTTGGATAGATCGACAACAGCTCTGAACGCCAGCCATAGTGACGCAATAAAACCCATGTCATCGTCTCGGCATTTTTGGTCGAGATCAGGTCCGTTGCCTGCGCCTGTATATTTGAGGTGCCAAACTTGAAATAAGGTGGCCATCCCCAGCCAGTATCTTCGTTGCGGTAGACACTGACACTGCCGTCAGTTCGCACCGCACTGATCAACCGAAGATCGCGGCTTTGCACCGTCTCATCACCATTTTGATTATCCGCATAGAAAATTTGGTTGAACCCACCAAAATCACGTCGAATGATATCGGTCCCAGTGATCCGCACAATATCGTGCTGCGGCAGTGTATAGTGCAAAAATCCAAGTACCAGCGATATAAAAACCAGTCTAAACGTCCAAATAAAATATGTCATATTAATCCTGCAAACAACCTAACGCAATCATATGCAGCCCTTTGCGATCAAACAACCCAGAAAGCCCGCGCACCGGAGAGGGCGCGCGCGCATTTGGCGGGTTAACCAACGATATTAAAATCTGGCCCATAGGGATATCCGGTCAGTCGCTCGTTGCCCGTGTCGGTGATCAATAAAATATCATGCTCGCGATATCCACCGGCACCGGGCATGCCTTGCGGCAAGGTCAGCATCGGCTCCATTGAAATCACCATACCGGGGGTTATCACTGTCTCGATATCCTCACGCAATTCCAACCCCGCCTCACGGCCATAATAATGCGACAGCACCCCAAACGAATGCCCATAGCCAAAGCTACGATATTGCAACAGACCCTCTTGTTCGAAAAACTGGTTCAGTTGCGCGGTGATTGCGGCACAGGTGGTGCCGGGTCGCAACAGCGTCATTCCCAGCTCATGCGCCGCCACATTGGCCTGCCACAGGCGTAAACTTTCGCGATCAACCTCTTGCACAAACAGCGTGCGCTCAAGCGCAGTGTAATAGCCATTGATCATCGGAAAGGTATTCAACGACAGGATATCGCCGCGCATAAGCCTGCGTCCCGTCACCGGATTATGCGCCCCGTCGGTATTGAGGCCCGATTGGAACCACACCCAGGTATCGCGGTATTCCGCCATTGGAAACCGGCGGGCAATCTCGGTCTCCATTGCATTGCGACCGATCATCGCAACCTCCATTTCGCGGGCCCCCTCGCGAATGGCATCCCGGATGGCATAGCCCCCAATATCAGCCACTTGTGCGCCTTGGCGAATCAGCGCAATTTCAGCCGCTGATTTATGCAGCCTTTGACCCATCGTGGCCGGTGCCAGATCAACGGTCCGCTCAGGTCTTAGAAACGCCTCCAGCTTGGCGCGCTGCGCCACCACCAAATGATCCGCCTCATAGCCAATCACCTGTCCAGCGCCGGTAACATGATGAATGGCGCGCCAAAAGTTGTCCCGCTTCCAGTCGCTATAGGTGAGATTATCCCCATAGCACCGGCGCCAGGGTTGACCGGCATCGATGCCCGCCGAAATTGTGACCGATTGTTCGGCTGTCACAACCAGCGCATAAGGGCGACCAAAGGCGCAATAAAGGAACCCCGCATAATAGGCGATATTATGCATAGAGGTCAGAACAGCGGCGGTGCAACCAACCTGCCGCATTGTGGCACGAAGCAACGACAAACGCGCCTCATACTCGGTGTCAGAGAACGGCAAACAGGCCTTCTCTCCATTGTGGAATTGATACATATCAGGACGCATTGTCATGTCGACCCTCCTTTACAGAAAGGTCCCGGCGTTCAGGACGGAGCGGGGCAAAATGTGCAGATATTCAGCGACGCCATCGCCGAACCCCCCGCAGTCATCGACTAAGACACACCATATGGCAAGTATATTCTAAGCCTAGGCAAAAAGCGCCGTGGTCAGAGCAGACTGAGCGTGGGCCATATCCTCGATCACATTGAAATGATGCTGGCCCGGGCTGACCACATGCCCCACATCGGTCTGCTCAAGATCAGGCCTCTCCGGATCAGCCTGCCACGCCTCGACCAACCAGCGCGCCTGATCCAGAAAAACAGGCCGCTCCTCTGCGCCGACCCAAACGGTCACTGGCAGCTTTGGGGCCTGTTGCAAAACAGGACTTTCAGCAGCAGCCTGAGCCGCATCCATACCAAACTGGGCGTTCATCGCGGTTTGCAGCAAAGGCCGCAGATCCGCCACCGGCGAGATCGGCACCACCCGTTGCACCCGTTGCATCACAGCGTTGGGCAGCATGCCGGGTGCCAGCATCCGTGCCACCAGATGACCCCCCGCCGAATGCCCACTGAGCACAAGCCCACCGTCAACACGCCCTGCCGCACAAATTACAGCCTGGACAATTTGCCGGGTAATCTGGGCAATCGTCACCTCGGGGCACAGATCATAGGACGGCATCGCCACCGCCCATCCGTGATGCAGCGGCCCAGCCGCCAGATGCGACCAGTATGATTTGTCAAATTTTAGCCAATAGCCGCCGTGCACAAATATCAGCAGGCCCCGCGGTGCCTTGTCCGGTAAGAAAAGATCGAGACGGGATCTCGTGCTTTGACCATAGGTTATATCCAATTCTGCCTGTCCGGCGGATAGCAGCCCGTCGCGAAATTCCGCCGCATTTTGTCGCCAGCGTTCCGGATAGGCAGCAGCACCGGGAATATAGGCTGCATTTGCGTATGCGTCATCAAAATCCATAGGCCTGGTTCCTTTTCAAAGCTGGACAATTATATGTAGACTTGAAATGACATAATGAGAACATTTTTCAGGAGTGCCGTGATGTTAGATGACATGACAAATTTACAGTCGCTATTAAAAGACCCCAGTCTGCTTGCCACTCAGGGCTATTTGGCCGGCGAATGGGTAGATGGTGAAGGTGGCGCAACCTTTCCCGTGCGCAACCCGGCCCGCGGTGACGTGGTAGCCAATGTCGCAGATTTCACTCGGGCGCAAACCGCCGATGCAATCGCAAAAGCCGAAATTGCCCAAAGATCTTGGGCCGCCCGCACCGGCAAGGAACGCGCAAATATCCTGCGTCGTTGGTATGATCTTATGATGGAAAACGCTGATGATCTCGCCACCATCCTGACCGCAGAACAAGGCAAACCGCTGGCTGAGTCCAAGGGCGAAATTGGCTATGGAGCCTCCTTTATCGAATTTTTCGCCGAAGAGGCCAAGCGGATTTATGGCGAGACCATTCCCGGCCATCAGCCCGACAAACGGATCACTGTGATCAAACAACCCATCGGGGTTGCCGCCTCGATCACCCCGTGGAACTTCCCCAATGCGATGATCACCCGCAAAGCCGCCCCGGCCCTGGCCGCAGGCTGTGCCTTTGTTGCGCGACCTGCCGCAGAGACACCACTATCGGCTCTGGTCATGGGGGTTTTGGCCGACCGCGCCGGCCTCCCTAAAGGCGTGCTTTCGATCATCCCCTCTACCAAGTCCTCTGCGATCGGCAAAGAATTTTGTGAAAATCCAATCGTGCGCAAACTGACTTTCACCGGTTCGACTGAAATCGGCCGCATCCTGCTTCGCCAGGCCGCCGACCAAGTAATGAAATGCTCAATGGAGCTGGGAGGCAACGCCCCTTTTATCGTATTTGATGATGCAGATCTTGATGCCGCCGTTGAAGGTGCGATCATGTGCAAGTTTCGCAACAATGGCCAAACCTGCGTTTGCGCCAACCGGATCTACGTGCAATCCGGCGTCTATGATGCCTTTGCTGAAAAACTCGCCGCAGCCGTTGGCAAAATGAAGGTCGGCGACGGGCTTGAGGCCGGCACTGCGCTGGGACCGCTGATCAATGCCGATGCAATGATCAAGGTGCAGGAACATATCACCGATGCCACCACAAAAGGCGGTCAGGTCATTTTAGGGGGTGAGGCCCATCAAGGACCCGGCCATTTCCTGGCGCCAACGATCATCACCGGGGCGACCCGCGATATGGCCGTCTCGACGGAAGAAACCTTTGGTCCTTTCGCACCTCTGTTTAAGTTTGAGGATGAAGATGAGGTCATCGCGTTAGCAAACGACACAATTTTCGGCTTGGCCAGCTATTTTTATGCAAAGGATTTATCGCGGGTCTACAAGGTTGCCGAGGCGTTGGAATATGGCATTGTCGGCGTAAACACGGGTATCATTTCAACCGAAGTGGCCCCGTTTGGCGGCATCAAGCAATCCGGATTGGGCCGGGAAGGCAGCCACCACGGCATCGAAGATTACCTTGAGATGAAATATATCTGCATGTCGGTTTAAACACACCGACCGGCATCTTTCATGATTTTTGCCGGATCGGGATGGCCCTGATCCGGCGTGANACCCAGATTTTGACCGCNATGGTCAAAAAAAATTTTAAACCCGTGCCAAGAACAGGCCGGGTCCACGCGTCTAATTCAGGTGATGCGTATGAATATGACCGACGAAGACCTTGCACAGTCTGCCGCCGCCGGCGACCGTCAGGNTTTTTGCAGCCTGTTAGAGCGCTGTTACGACCGCATATTCGGCCTGGCGTTTCGCCTGACCGGAAACCGCACAGAAGCCGAAGATCTGACCCAGGACATCTGCGCAAACCTACCAAAAANGCTGCAAACNTATCAGGCAAAGGCGCGGTTTTCCACTTGGATCTACCGNGTGATTGTGAACGCAGCCCATGATCGTAGACGCCGCGCCGCCCGTCAAGGCAAGGCTGCGCTTGACTGGGGCGATTGGGAACTGGCCCGGCAGGCTGAAAACCACGAAGCGGCCGCTCTGACCGATTGGTTGATCACTGCCATGCAGAGCCTGCCACCAGAAATTCGCGATACGCTGGCGCTGATATTGGATGATGTCACCCACCAAGAGGCCGGACAAATTCTTGGGGTTTCACAAGGCACCATCAGTTGGCGGGTCTCGCAAGCCAAATCCCAGTTGCGCGCACTGAAAGCACAGGAGCAGACGTTATGAGCGACGATCTGAACGATCTCAAACAGGCCCTGCAAGCCACAACCCCGACACCAGAGGCCGCGCGCAAAGCCGAACATTTGATGCTGGCTGAAAAAAACTTTGAGCGGCTCCAAGAAACTACGAAGCCGCACCGTCATACCTTTAGACAGTCCGATGANGGACATTTTAAAGGAGTGAAAAAAATGATGTCGATGCTCTCTAACCGGATGGCTCTGGGCACTGCNACGGCGCTGGCCTGTGNGGGCCTGATCGCCGTATTTCCCGAAATTTCNGCGCAGTTTGGCGACCAAAAACATACCAATCCCGTCATTGATCCGCACGCCATGGTGCAAAGCAGCCCCGAAACAGCCCCGAATACATCTACCAAGACAGACACAATAATAGCATCAGACATGCAGAAGTTAGAATTGAGCGAGGCCGGGGTCGACAGCGATCATATTATGCCTCTCTCACGCCCTGCCGCGAGCATGAGAAGTCGCTTGTTGCAGGAAACTCGGGATATTCGTCCTCTGGAGCTCAAATCAAACCCCAGCGGTGACGTCTTTGCAACGGCACCGCAAAACCCACTCAGGGTGACCGTCGAACACCCGGTCTCGACTTTTTCGGTGGACGTGGATACGGCCGCTTACGCCTATATTCGATCAGCGCTACAGGCAGGCCAACTGCCTCCAAAAGAAGCAGTAAGGATCGAAGAGATGATCAATTACTTCCAGTATGACTATACCGACCCTGATGAGCACCCNGGTGGCGATGCGGCGTTCCACACCGATGTGACGGTGACCCAGACACCGTGGAATGCAGAGACNCAGCTCGTCCGAATTGCGTTACAAGGCAAGATGCCCGAAACAGATCAACGTCCCCCCCTTAACTTGGTATTTCTAATTGACACATCGGGTTCGATGGACCAACCCGACAAGTTGCCGTTGCTCATACAGAGTTTTCGCTTGATGCTGGGTCAGCTTCGCGCCACGGACGAGATTGCAATTGTCACCTATGCCGGCAATGCAGGTCAGGTCTTGGAACCGACATCCGCGGCCGAAAAAACCAGTATTCTCGGTGCGCTTGCGCGGCTGCAGGCCGGAGGATCCACGCATGGGCAGGCTGGGTTACAACTGGCCTATAGAACCGCCTCACAGATGGCNACTGCCCAAGAGGTGACGCGCATTATTCTGGCCACCGACGGGGATTTCAATCTTGGCCTGTCAGATTCCAAGCAATTGAAAGACTATATCGCCCAACAGCGTGACAGCGGCATTTACCTATCAGTTCTGGGGTTTGGTCGTGGCAATCTNAACGATGCAACGCTGCAGACTTTGGCCCAGAACGGCAATGGACAGGCAGCATATATCGATACTCTGTCCGAGGCACAAAAGGTATTGAACGACCAACTAACCGGGGCGCTTTTCCCCATCGCCAATGATNTTAAAATTCAGGTCGAATTCAATCCGGCCAANATTTCCGAATACCGCCTGATTGGCTATGAAACCCGGGCGCTGAAACGTGAAGATTTCAACAATGACAAAGTGGATGCCGGCGATATCGGTGCTGGCCATCAGGTGACCGCNCTGTATGAGGTCACACCGGTCGGCTCGCCGGCGCGGCTGACCTCGCCACTGCGCTATGGCAACCGGCAAGACACTATGACACCCGGAGAAATCGGATTTGTCGCATTGCGCTATAAACAACCGGGCAGCACACAGAGCCAGCGCGTTGAGACCCCTATCACCCAAGANAATATCGGTGACGATGATGATTTGCGGTTTGCTGCGGCGATCGCCGGCTTTGGCCAGCTTTTGCGCGATCCNCGCTATCTGGGTAATTGGGGGTGGAATGCGGCCATTGACCTGGCTGACAATGCGCGCGGTGCCGATCAATTTGGCTATCGCGCCGCGGCAGTAACGCTGATGCGTCTGGCCCAAAGCCTAAACACAAAGTGAGGTCTGGGCACAANCCTGACCCATGAAGCACTGGCAAGACGTGTTTTTTCCTTTTGGCCGATACGACTATCATACACCGGCTTTACCACTCTGATCCATACAGTACTTGCCGCCACGAAACTGTCAGTCGCGCAAGTTGCGTCACCTGCGNACGACTTGGCTCCGCGATACTGGCCTTGAAGATGCGCTTGAACAGATCAACTAAGGACAGTGTCTGAATGCCTGGCTTACAAACTCTTGAAGTCTTGTTGATCTGGTCGAATGATCGGATTTTGATAGTCTGTAACAGATCAAAACGCCACGTCTGCAAATTATAACGCGNCTNAAATGTCCNTTGNAAAAAACNTATTGGNNCGAGTTTNAGCAAACCTTGGCTTACCCTGTCTTATCAGGGCACCATGACCCACATAACGGGTCGGCCAAACAAGTGAACCAACATCAGGCCAGTGGCCTTTGGTTAAAAAACCGCAGAATACGAGATTAGCTATATCCAGCGCCCAGGCGATGGCAGGAACGCGCTAGTATCGACTATGCTGGCTTTATAATATGGATATGTTTAATATTCTGCTCTCGACGGAAACGAATTTCATGCTTCAAGAATGATCAACAAAAGCAACGAAACGTTGAATGGGCACGATGCAACCTTCTGAGACTCTCCGGTATCACGGGCTAGACGTATTGCGCGCAAGTGCAATGCTCCTCGGCCTCGTTTTTCATGCTCCCATCTTGTATTATATCCCCGAAATTGCCGATGGTTTTAAGGACCTTGGCATTTCCAAAGATACGATGCCCGAGATGGAACTTTGGGTCAGCGTGATAGCCCAGTGGATTCATAGCTGGCGGATGCCAGTATTCTTTCTAATATCAGGATTTTTCTCGGCGCTTGTGCTCCATCGAAACGGTCTGGTTTATTTTTTGAAAGATCGCTTTGTGCGCATCGGTTTGGCACTGATTATTTTTGCAAGCCTGATGGATATACTGGACGGCAACCCGACGGGTAAGCTAAACCATTTCTGGTTTCTCTATTACTTGCTGATTATCACGACACTATTTGTACTAACCGTTAGTTTTGGGCGAAACAGCGCGGCATACCATTTGGCACAAGGGCTGCTTGCGTCGATGCAACGCCGGTCTGGGTTGATCCCCTTTGCAGCGGTGATGATCCTCGCAAGGATCATCTGTGACTTTATCGATGGCGGGACTGTAAAAATACCCACGACCTATTTTGATATCAAGCTTGGCGGATTGATGTATTACACGGTCTGGTTTTTTGCCGGAGCCGGGTTGTTTGCGCGGGTTGCTATTCTGGAAATACTCTGCCAATCCCGAACCCTCATCATGCTCGGCATAGCGGCAATGTTTGTTTTTCCGTTCCACCATGCATATGCAGATGGTTTTTTTGGTCATTTAAGAGATCCCGATATCGGGTTTGGCGATACGTTAATGGGGTCTTTCTTTGCTGCAGCCACAACGNTTCTTTGGAGCCNATNTGCACTGGGNATCGCGCATAAATTTGTCACGCGTGGCCATGCGANCATTACATGGCTGGTTGAATTGTCTTATCCGGTTTACCTGTTTCACCTGCCACCGGTTATCATTCTAAGTGCTCTGCTGATTGGCAGCGGTCTTGGTCAGGCTACGGTATTTTTTGCAACGATTGTGTTGGCTTTTTGCGTTAGCATCGGGGTTTATTATGTTTTTGTAAAATTCACCCCATTGGACTGGATTATCAACGGACATCGCAAATCATGGCTGAAAGTCCCCTTTTCTGCTCGCCGTTCATGAGTATCGCCCACACCCAATGATTGCACNCGCATAAAACCGGTCATCGCATAGATCAGGCGCGCCATACACCGTTATCGTGGTGCCATGCGGATAGCGCCGTCAAGGCGGATCACCTCACCGTTCAGCATTCGATTTTCCATGATATGACAGGCCGTTGCGGCAAACTCATCCGGATCACCCAGCCTTGGGGGAAACGGCACTTGCTGGCCCAATGAACTTTGAACCTCTTCGGGCAAGCCCGCCAGAAGCGGTGTCAAAAACAGGCCAGGCGCAATGGCACACACGCGAATACCACTGGCGGCGAGGTCACGCGCCATGGGCAGCGTCATGCCTACAATACCACCCTTTGAGGCAGCATAGGCCGCCTGCCCCATCTGCCCTTCGTAGGCGGCAACCGAGGCGGTGTGAACGATGACCCCCCGCTCCCCATCGGGAGTGTCGGCAGGACGCTCCTGCATCAGGGCAGCCGCTTGCGACGCACAAATAAAACTACCAGTCAGGTTTATACCGACCACCTTGGTAAACAGCGCCGGATCATGGGGCATCCCGCGNGATACCGTCTTTGCCGCAGGGCCGATACCGGCACAATTTACCAAAACATCCAGACCACCTTGCGCCGATTTCACCNCCGCCATGCCCTGCGCAACACTGGCCGCATCACTGACATCAACCGCATGAAACCTGCCACCGATCTGTTCGGCGAAAACCCTGCCCTGATCCGCATTGGTGTCAAATATGCTCACCTGCACAAAAGCCGCCGCCAATCGCCGCGCCACTGCCGCGCCCAAACCNGAGGCCCCACCGGTGACGATCGCACTTTTTGTTTCGTTTAATTCCATCCCCGTTCTCCCTATCTTGCACCGGTCTTTTGATCCACTCTATCCTATGCCGAATGTACCAAAGGCCNCATTTTACGGTTTTGGCACCACGGTCCCGATAATTGGCCCCATCCTGCGCCCCGGNTCGTTGCGGCCAAGCTGTGGTGCAAAAAGCCGTGAGGCATTGCCGTCAAAGTACAGCGCTTGCGCCACCCCAATATGATCTTTGAAAAAACTGGCAAATTCATGCAGCGTCACAAAGCTGTTCGACATAACAAAAATAGCCTGCCGTCCACCTGCNCGCATGCCAACCCCATTGCGAATATAACGCGACCGGCTGTCTTTTAAAAACCGCGGGTGCAGTGCCCCATCGATCACCAGCATCGGACCCGATTGGCTGGCGAACCGGCACGCTAGATTGCGGGCCTTAAACTTTAGGGTCTCGATCACCTCGATGGTCTGATCGGTGACACAGATCACCCCGTTGGGCAAAAGCCCAAAATTTCCACCACTGGCGCGGGTCAACAGCCGCATCTGCGTAATGCCCTGCTCGACATAATAGCCCACAGGGCTGCGATCAGGNTGATACATTCCCGCGTTCATCGCNAANCTCAATGTCAGGTTTTGTTGCGCAAGCGCCGCGTTTAGCGCCGAAAAATCACCNTATGGTGCCGCGCCGGGGGCCCGTAAAAACAAGCGAATATCATCGTGGCGTACATCCACGGTACAGGCTGTGTATCCTTGGCCCCGAAACTTAAGGGCGGCGCAGTCTACGGCCCAACCCGGGGCCGCAACAAACAGCAACCAGATCCAGACCGTGACATTGCGCATTACGGCTCCAGATCGCGGGTGATATTTTCTTGGGTAAACAGACGGCGGCTATCATCCATCCGGTCAAACGACTCGTCCAAGCGAAAGCGGAATTCAGGGGCGTACTTCAGGCTGAGTTGCTTGGCGACAGCACGGCGCAACTCACCTTGATTGCGGGCCAGGATCTTGAGCACATCTTCCTGACCAATGCCCCCAAGAGGCAACACGAAAACCGTCGCAATTTTAAGATCAGGCGAGGTGCGCACTTCGCCAACTGTGATCGACATCCGCTCCAACTCGGGGTCGTGGATATCGCCNCGCGCCAAAACATCAGACAAGGTGCGGCGGATCAATTCCCCCACCCGCAGNTGTCGTTGACTGGGCCCGTCGCCCTCATGGAATTTATTCTTTGCCATAATTCTCCTCTACGCGCTTGGCGGGGCTTTGCCAAGTCGCAGAAGCTCGGTTATGCAGGGTCTCAGCGACCAAGGAGCAGATAAATGAGCGTGATGACCAAAATTGTTGTAACCGGAGCCTCGGGCCGTATGGGTCAGATGCTGATCGACACAATCAATCAAAGTGATCGCGCCGTGCTGTGCGGCGCCCTCGAGCGCCCCGGACACCCTTGGGTCGGTCGCGACATAGGGACAGCAATGGGCGGTGCGACCACCGGTGTTGTTGTCAGCGATGATCCGGACAAAACCTTTGCCAAGGCCCAAGCNGTGATCGATTTCACCAGCCCGGCCGCCAGTGTTGCCTTTGCGACCCTCGCGGCTCAGCGCGGTTTGGTGCATGTGATCGGCACCACAGGCCTGTCAAANGACGATATCGACAAAATAAATACCGCAGCTCAAAAGACCATTATTGTGCGGGCAGGCAATATGTCGCTTGGGGTCAACCTGCTGGTGCANCTGACCAAAAAAGTCGCCGCNGCACTGGATGACGATTATGATATTGAGATTGTCGAGGCCCATCACAACCAAAAGGTCGACGCCCCCTCCGGAACTGCGCTGATGCTGGGGCAAGCCGCTGCTGANGGTCGCGGGGTGAACCTTGCCGATGCCTCCGACAGCGGCCGCGACGGCATCACCGGCGCCCGCAGGAAGGGCGACATTGGTTTTTCAGCGATTCGCGGTGGCGATATAGTCGGGGAACATGACGTGCTGTTTGCCACTGCCGGAGAACGCATTACCCTGCGCCACGTTGCCAGCGACCGCGCNGTATTTGCCAGAGGTGCCTTAAAAGCGGCACTTTGGGGTCAAAATAAAGCNGCTGGGGCCTATGATATGCTGGATGTTTTGGGATTGTGATGCAATTGAGCCCAGCGAAGCGCCTGTTTTGATAGCTTGAACATCAACAGGTCAAATCGCCAAGTCTTGCGCCTTAAGCCACCATTGGTTTTGGGATGTTCCACCATTATAAATCTCAGTGATCAAGGCGCTTGNGATGGCAGGCTGATGTGATTGGCTCGGTGATAGTGCCGTGCAACCATGCCTCCCGCAGGCTGTAAACTATGCCCTGACCCATGCAGGAACTGCCTCAGGTTAAACCGGCACCCACTTTCTGAGGTGTGGTGCGAATTGCCCGAAAAACATCATAATACGGCTTGATAGCGGTCAGAAATCGATCGCGATGCCCTTTTTTTCCCAATCGCCAAAACGCACCGGGTCTGGCCCGTCGCGGCCACCAAGCTCGACTTGACGCAGCTGTTCTTTGGCTTTCAAGCGACGGTCCTCTGCTTCTGCCAAAGCACGCTGAGCGGCTGGTGGTATGGTTTTTTCGTCTTCTATCATCAGGTCTCTTTCATCGCTAACATCCCCTTGATATACCCCGCATCTAAATCAGAGCAAGGATACATTCATGTCGTCGTCACAATCACCGCGCCAAACTGCGGTTTTTTTACTCGACCAAGTCTTGGGCGAACATCGTCTGTTGGCAGAATTGCTCTCGTCGAACGCGCTGGAGACGCTAAAACCNGCAGACCGGGCACGCGCCCAGAGATTGGCCACAGAGACATTGCGTGGATTGGAGCGGATTGACCGGGTTCTCGAACGCCATCTGCGCAAAAAACCACCGCTGCGGGTNCACAACATTTTACGGCTCGCAACGCAGGAACTCTGCGGTGGCGGCGATGCCCATGGTGTGGTCAATGAGGCGGTCAGCCTCACNGCAGCGGGCAACCGTACCAAGCATATGAAGGGGCTGGTCAACGCGGTTTTGCGTAAAGTTGCTGAAAACGGGCCGGCAGACTGGTCCAAACTCCGTGTTCCACGTTTGCCAAACTGGCTGCGCAAACCTCTGGCGGAGGCCTATGGCAGTGAGATGATGGGTAAAATAGAAGTGGCGCATTTTGCCGGCGCACCGCTGGATCTGACCGCGAAAGGCGACGCCAAACAGCTCGCAGAACAGCTGGCGGGTGACCTCTTGCCAAATGGCTCTGTGCGGCTTGCCACAGGCGGGCAGGTCTCTGCGCTTCCCGGATATAAGGCAGGCGATTGGTGGGTTCAGGATGCNGCGGCCGCATTGCCAGTCGCAGTACTCAACCCGCAACCGGGCGAGAGCATTCTCGACATGTGCGCAGCCCCCGGCGGGAAAACCATGCAATTGGCGGCCAGTGGCGCGGTGGTCACGGCGCTGGACGNTTCAGCGACCCGTATGCAACGGGTGAAAGAAAACTTGGTGCGCACCAGACTGGCGGCAACGCTTTGCGTCGAGGACGCGNTTGCCCATAGTGGTGGGCCCTATGACGCAATCTTGCTGGACGCGCCCTGCTCGGCCACCGGCACCATCCGGCGCCATCCAGATCTGCCACATGCCAAAGATGGCAGCGAGTTCTCAACCCTGATCGATCTGCAGGCGCGCATGATNGATCACGCGCTTACCCTGTTGAAACCCAATGGGCGTCTGGTATTTTGCACCTGTTCGCTGCTCCCGGACGAAGGCGAGTGTCAAATTGAAGAGGCCTTGGTCCGCAGGCCCGACCTTTATGTGGATCGGGACAGCAGAAACCTTACATACATTGATACAGGCTGGCACAGCGATGAGGGCGGGCTGAGATTGCGACCTGATTTCTGGTCAAGACACGGCGGAATGGACGGGTTTTACATTGCGGTATTGCGGCGCAATTTATCGCCCTGATCCGGCAGCTTTGTAGACTCTGATTCTTTTGGTGGCAGGATGCAAACCAATACTGCCCCTATGCGGAATAAGACTGTAAAAATCGAGTGAGAGAGCTTAAGTCATGTCTATGATCATGCTTGAAAACTGCCAATATTACATCACGGCCCTGCGCAACAGGATAGCGTCCCGTCTTTCTATGCTTGCCAAACCACCGATTGGATTTGTCTCACAACCGGAACCCCGATCAATTGGGGATCCCGTCCGCGGTCGACAATTGGCGGCCGGCACGCTTTTATTTGCGGGTCAAACGATCACCGCGCCGGACACCACCCTGTGGGATATACCCGTCCCTGACAGCGATTTCACCACGGCGATTCAGGGCTGCAAATGGTTAGATGATATGGCAGCCGCAGGAGATGGNAAAGCCCGGAAAACAGCACAGACCTGGGTCTGGCGCTGGATTAAAAAATATGGACACGGAAGCGGACCGGGATGGACCCCTGAACTGGCTGGCCAACGACTGATCCGATGGCTGCATCACGCATTGTTTTTGCTGCGAGGCCAAGACAGAGCCAAAACTGACGTATTTTTAAATTCCCTGGCCCAGCAAACTATCTTTCTGGCCAATCGCGCCCATGCCGCCCCGCCAGGATTGCCGCGGCTGGAAGCCCAAGTGGGCCTGATTTACGCCAGTTTATCGCTGGAAGGCATGGCGAAGTTTCTGCAGCCAGCCCTTGATGCTTTGGGCAAGGAATGCAACACTCATATTGATATTCACGGGGGGATTGCGACCCGCAATCCCGAAGAGCTTTTAGAGATTTTCAAACTGCTCACATGGGCAAAAGCCGCATTAACGGATTCTGAACACATTCCCACCGCAGAACTTGAGCGGGCACTANAGCGCATTGCCCCCAGCTTGCGCACCCTGCGCCACGCAAACGGCAACCTCGTTCGCTTTCAAGGTGGTGATCAAGGTATGGAAGGTATGCTCGATACCGCGCTGGCCGCCTGTGGGATCAAAAGCCGCAATTCAGATCATCTGACAATGGGCTACGCCCGCCTGTCTGCTGGACGCACGAGTGTGATTATTGATGCCGGACCGCCCGCCACTGGAAATGCCTCTTATAATGCCCATGCATCGACCTTGGCGTTCGAGCTGACTTCGGGGCGCAGGCCGTTGATTGTCAGCTGTGGCTCTGGCGCACATTTGGGCCCAGACTGGCACCGTGCCGGGCGCGCGACNCCGTCTCATTCCACACTCTGCCTTGGGGGATATTCAAGTGCGCGTTTGGGCAAACCGGTCAAAACCTCCGGTGTGTATAGAGAACTTCTTGTCGAAGCGCCAAAAATTGTACCCGTTGAGATGTCACAAACCGCTGAGGGCGTTAAATTTGAAGGGGCTCATAGCGGGTATGTGCCCCCATTTGGTTTGACCCATGCGCGCAAGCTGTCGCTGTCGTTNGATGGCCGCAGTCTGGCNGGCGAGGATTTACTGATTGCGTTGGACGATACNGCGGGCAACGCAGGTGAAACTGTCTTGAGCGACGACATCAATCCGAACGTAGACTTTCAAATTAGGTTTCACCTGCATCCCGAAGTGGATGCAGCGTTGGATCTGGGCGGGACAACCGTGGCCATCGCCGCTAAAAGCGGTGAGATTTGGATTTTCCGCCATGAGAGCAAGNTGTCCCTAACGATNGAACCCGGCGTCTATCTGGAAAAAAATCAACCTATACCACGGTCAAGTCGCCAAATTGTTTTGTCGGGTATGGTCAATGACGCCTTGACACGGGCCCAATGGAGCCTGTCAAAAACGCAAGATACCGCAATGGCCATCCGAGACCTGCGGCTCGAAGAACTGAGATGATACCAGATCGCGTCATTCCCATAAACTAGCGGTTCTATCTTGGGAGAGAATGCCCTAAACCCCGGAGCAAACCCACCCATCGAAAAGCGAGAAGACACGAAATGCCTACGAACTCACCCATCCGCCGCGCCCTGCTATCGGTTTCAGATAAAACTGGCTTGGTTGCGCTTGCGACTGCATTGGCAGCACGCGGCGTTTCGCTGCTTTCCACTGGCGGCAGTGCCAAAACCCTACGGGAGGCCGGGCTNGCGGTAACTGATATTGCTGAGATCACCGGCTTTCCCGAGATGATGGATGGCCGAGTTAAAACACTGCATCCAAAAGTCCATGGCGGCTTACTGGCCCTGCGCGACAATACCGATCATCAAGCTGCCATGACTGCGCACGAGATTTTGGCAATTGATCTGCTAGTGGTCAATCTCTATCCATTCGAGACCACTGTNGCGCAGGCTGCCGACTATGACACCTGCATNGAAAATATTGATATTGGNGGCCCTGCCATGATCCGCGCTGCCGCGAAAAACCACGGGTTTGTGTCCGTTGTCGTCGACCCGGAAGACTATGCACCTCTGCTGGATGAATTGGACCGCAACCAGGGCGCAACATCCTATGAGTTTCGACAGAAACTTGCGTTAACAGCCTATGCCCGCACCGCCGCCTATGACACCGCAGTCTCGAACTGGTTTGCCACCGCGCTGAACGACGCGGCACCGCGCCGCAAGATGGTTGCGGGACGTTTGTCGCAAAGTTTGCGCTATGGCGAGAACCCGCATCAAACAGCCGCGTTTTATACCGATGGCAGCGACCGCGCCGGGATCGCCACCGCCCAACAGCTGCAGGGCAAAGCGCTGAGTTACAACAATATCAACGACACCGATGCGGCGTTTGAACTGGTCAGTGAGTTTCCATCTCAGGCCGGTCCGGTCTGTGCAATCATCAAACATGCAAACCCCTGCGGCGTGGCGCGGGGTGTCACGTTAAGCCAGGCCTACACTCGGGCGTTNGATTGTGATCGCACCAGCGCTTTTGGCGGCATCATCGCACTGAACCAGTCTTTAGATGCCCAAACTGCCCGTGAGATTACCCAGATTTTCACCGAGGTTGTTATTGCCCCCGGGGCAGACGACGCCGCGCGCGAGATTTTTGCCGCAAAGAAAAATCTACGGCTGCTGATAACGCCGGGTTTGGCTGACCCACGCCAAGTCAGCACCACGATCCGCCAAATCAGCGGTGGATATCTTTTNCAGGATAAAGATACCGGGCACATCACNGCAGACGACCTTGAGATAGTCACCAAGAAACAGCCGACAGCCGCGCAATTGGCTGATATGATGTTTGCTTGGACAGTGGCCAAACACGTCAAATCCAACGCAGTTATCTATGTTAAAGACGGCGCTACGGTCGGGGTTGGCGCCGGCCAGATGAGCCGCGTCGACAGCAGCCATATCGCTGCGCGTAAAGCCGAAGAGATGTCTCAGGCGTTGGGACTGTCTGCGCCGCTGACCCAAGGCAGCGTTGTGGCCTCAGACGCATTTTTTCCCTTCGCGGACGGCCTTCTCAGCGCCGTTGCCGCAGGTGCAACAGCCGTCATTCAACCCGGCGGCTCGATGCGTGACGATGAGGTGATTTCGGCCGCCGATNAGGCAGGGNTGGCAATGGTCTTCACCGGCATGCGGCATTTTCGCCATTAAACAGACGGGCCCCTTATGCGGATCAACCTGAACCAGATATTACAACCCGTCCCCAATATGTGGGTACTGTACATCGCAACCGCCGCGGCGTTTTTACTGGACCAGGCCAGTAAAGTGTTTGTGCTTTGGGGGCTGAACCTTCCGCAAGTAGGTCAGATCGAAATTGCCCCGCCCTATCTCAATTTTCGGATGGCGTGGAATTATGGCATGAATTTTGGGCTCTTTGCACAAGACAGCCCAATGACCCGCTGGATATTGATCACCGTTGCTATGGTGATCATCGGGTTTGTCTCGATCTGGATTCGATATGAACGGCCGCGAAAAATTGTTATGCTGGCAGCGGGATTGCTGATTGGAGGGGCCTTGGGAAATGTCATTGATCGTGCAATTCATGGCGCGGTTGTTGATTTTCTCAACATGTCTTGCTGTGGCATAAATAACCCTTATGCCTTCAACATCGCTGACGTTGAAATTTTCATCGGTGCAGTGGGTTTGGCACTTTTTGGCGACCAGAAAAACGCCACGTGACCTTAGTCTAACAATGCGCTAAGTCTGCTTTGAAGAGTTGGAGACGTGAAATGAAACCGGCATTGACACTTTGCTTGGCGATGGTTCTGGGCCTTTCAGCCTGCGGAGACCTGAAACTGAGAAAAATGAAAAGTGACGACAAAGGGCCCGAGGAGTTTACCGTCTTGCCGGTCAAACCCCTGCAAGAGCCAAGCGATTACAAAGTGTTGCCCGCGCCGAACTCGGCGGCAGGGAATTTGGTCGATGCAACCCCTAAAGCGGACGCGATTGTCGCGTTGGGGGGGACACCTGTTATCGGTGCAAGTACAAAGGTCCCGGCCGCTGACTCATCGCTGGTGCGGCACACAAGCCGATTTGGCACCACTCCCGACATACGCGATGTTCTGGCCGTTGAAGATGCGGAAATCCGCAAATCCAGATCGCGCATGCTACGCTTTCAACTCAATCAGAAAGATCTCTACAGCAAAGTCTATGAAAAGCAGATACTTGATGCCCATGCCGAGATTGCAAAATTCCGGGCAGCCGGTGTTTTGACGCCAGCGGTACCGCCCAAATAATTAACCGATAAAGATCCGCGCCCGATTACTTGAAGTTTACCTTCCGGGACGTATCTTCTGAGCAGATATAAAAGCAGAGGGGCGCTTTATGAGTACTTGGCGTAACACGGCGNTCGGGGCGTGGGCGGTTGCGATGTCTCTCATTGCCGGACAAAGTCTGGCAAACAGTGATCAGACCAGCAGCTTTACATTAAGCAACGGCCTAGAGGTTGTGGTGATTGAAGACCACAGGGCCCCGGTGGTCGTGCAGATGCTATGGTACCGCGCCGGTGCCGCCGACGAAACCCCCGGACAATCTGGGGTGGCGCATTTTCTCGAACACCTGTTATTCAAGGCCACGAAAACGCTTGCCGCAGGTGAGTTTTCAAAAACCGTGGCCGAGAATGGTGGCACAGACAACGCGTTTACCAGCTATGATTATACCGCCTATTACCAGCGCATCGCCGCAGACCGTTTGCCACTGATCATGCGAATGGAGGCGGACCGTATGGTCAACATCCAACTCTCTGAGGCCGACATCGCCACTGAACGTGACGTGATCATCGAAGAACGCAACCAACGCACCGAGAACGATCCCGGCGCCCTGTTCGCTGAACAGAAAAATGCCGCACAATTTCTAAACCATCGCTATGGGGTGCCAATTATTGGCTGGCGCCACGAGATGGTGGATTTAAGTCTCGACGACGCGTTGACCTTTTATAGGCGCCATTACGCACCCAATAACGCCATCCTGATCATTGCCGGAGACGTTGATCCGGCAGAGGTGCGCGCTCTGGCCGAGACCTATTATGGGGGCATTCCCGCCAATCCCGCCATCACCCCGCGCGAGCGCCCACAAGAGCCGCCACAAACTGCCGAAAGGCGTATGGTTTTTGAAGACCCGCGCGTCGCACAGCCCTATGTCAGCCGATCTTATCTTGCGCCCGAGCGTGACAGCAATAATCAAAAAACCGCAGCCGCCTTAACACTGCTCGCTGAAATCCTTGGTGGTGGGCAAACCTCGGTGTTGAACGAAAAATTGCAATTCGATACACAGATGGCTGTCTATACCGGCGCTTATTACCGCGGTACAGCGCTGGATGATACCAGTTTTGGTCTGGTGATTGTGCCGGCGCAGGGAAAATCCCTGCAGGCGGCAGAAACCGCGCTGGATGAGGTGATTGAAGGGTTTCTGGCAGAGGGCGTGGATCCCGCCCAACTGGCGCGCATCAAGAAACAGCTGCGGGCGTCGCAAATCTATGCCCGGGATAATGTGCAACAAATGGCGAACCGCTATGGGCGGGGGCTGACATCAGGCCTAACGCTGAATGATATCCACCAGTGGCCTGACATTTTGCAGGCCGTGACAGGCGAAGATATTATGTCCGCCGCGAAATCCATATTTAATAAAAAGCATGCGGTGACGGGGTGGCTCACCACAGCACCGGAGGCAAGCCAATGAAGTGGATTTTAACACTCTGCCTAAGCCTGCTGTCAACGCTGCCGCTGCGGGCAGAGATTGCCATTCAGGAAGTGACCAGCCCCGGAGGTATCTCTGCATGGTTGGTCGAGGATCACAACATCCCCTTTGTGGCCCTTGAACTGCGCTTTCGCGGTGGCACATCGCTAGACGTGGCGGGACAGCGCGGCGCCATTAATTTGATGGTCGGGCTGCTTGAGGAAGGCACCGGAGATCTTGACGCACGCGGCTTTGCCACCGCACGAGATGAGCTTGCGGCCTCATTTAATTATAGTGCGTATGATGACGCAATCTCAGTCTCGGCGCGGTTTCTGACCGAAACACAAGACGCGGCAATGGCCCTGCTCAAAGGTTCGCTGGTTGCGCCAAGCTTTACCGACGTAGCGCTCAACCGGGTTCGCGCCCAAGTTCTGGCCGGGCTTAAATCAGATAGTAAAGACCCCGACTCAATTGTGTCACAGCGCTTTGACGCGCTGGCCTTTGGCGATCACCCCTATGGCTCGAGAGCCGAGGGCACAATCGACAGCGTCAGCGCCCTGACCCAGGACCAGATCAGGGCCGCCCATCTTGGCACGCTGGTCCGCGACAGGGTCTATGCATCCGCGGTGGGCGATATCACCGCCGAACAGCTGACCACCCTGCTGGACAGTCTGTTGTCGGATTTACCCCAATCCGGGCGTCCGATGCCATCAAAGGTGGCTTACAAACTGGACGGCGGCACCACGGTAGTGGATTTCGACACCCCGCAATCGGTGGCTATTTTTGCTCAACGCGGGATCGAGCGCGATCACCCAGATTTTTTCGCCGCCTATCTGGTCAATCAAATCCTCGGTGGTGGCAGCTTTGAAAGCCGCCTGATGGAAGAGGTGCGCGAAAAACGCGGCTTGACCTACGGGGTTTCTTCCTACCTGTTGCCAAAAGATTTTTCGCATCTCTATATCGGCCGCGTTGCCTCGGCTAACGACCGCATCGCCGAAGCCGTTGCTGTGATCCGCGCGGAATGGACGCGGATGGCGGATCGCGGTGTCACACAAGACGAATTGCGTCGCGCCAAAACGTATCTGACCGGATCTTATCCCCTTAGATTTGACGGCAACGGTCCGATTGCCAATATCATGGTCGGGATGCAGATGCAGGGGCTCCCTGTGGCCTACATCAACAATCGTAACGACAAGATAAACGCCGTTACTCTGCAGGATGCAAACCGCGTCGCGCGGCAGTTACTTGATCCCGCAGGTTTGCATTTCGTCGTGGTGGGGCGTCCTGAGGGATTGGAATGAACGGTTGCCGATGCAGGTAAGGGCGACAACAGGGGGCATGCGTGTTTGTGACTTGCCTTCGGGTATTACGNGGACTTTTGGGTGTGGCTAGGTTTAAAAGGCAGGAATACTGGGCGTTTCAAATACGTCGAAAAAAAGTATACCATGAACAAATCCGATCTGATTGGCTGGTTGCACCGGCCAAGGACCCAACGGCATGGTCTCACTGTCTGTGACAATCNCCAGTGCGTCAGAACTGGCGAAGATGAAAAGCGGGTGGCACTTAACCTTTGCCCCCCTTCTTGACTTTTTTCCCGCACCTCACGTCAGTTCCCGGTTATGTGATATGGAATCCGCAGAAGCGTTGCAGTGCGAGTACAAGCCCAAAGCGCTTTGAGCCGAACGCCTCAGTACAGCAGGCGCTGTTTTAAAGCTTTATCCTGACGGCACATTTCAAAGTCTTCATCGGTCAGGCGGCCCTTAGGCGCATTGGCGATGTTGAAATGGCCAAAATGATCCTGCCCGCTGACCAAAGACACCAGNGGNCGGTCGCCTGTTTGTTGTTTCATAGACGGCTTAATATANCGGATGGCCGAACCTATGCGCCTNTCATCTGTCACATTCGGACCTGAGCTGTGAAACAAAAGCCCGTGGTGCATCGAGGCCTGACCGGCNTCAAGCGCGGCTGCAACCGCCTNTTTTTCATCAACCTCGACAGCGATCTCCTGACCGCGGGACAANAGATTGTCTTCGGCGTAGGTATCGATATGCGGCACGATTTTTGTCTTATGGCTGCCGGGTACAAATTTCATACAGCCCGCCTGTTCGCTGGCGGCGGACAGCGCGAACCAACATGTGGTTTCACAGATGTCATCAAGACCCCAATAGGTCAGGTCCTGATGCCAGGATACGATTTTAGGCGAGTTGGCCTCTTTGATAAAAAGCCCAGCGCTCCAGACCATAAGGTCGGGGCCCAGTACCGCCGACGCNGCCGCAATCAANGTTTCATTCCGGGTCAATGCATCAAACGAGGGCAAAAGCCGGTCTGGATAGGCTTTCAATAAGGCTAGTTTTTCGGGGTCGCCTGCCAGTTCCGTCTCAGCGGTCTCCAAGTCGATGCGCAGCGTATGGGCTTGCGATTGCGACAGTACGTCAATCGGCACAACAAAACCGTCGCGTTCATAAGTGCGGGCAATCTCATCCTGAGCGATNACAGAGGGCTGTGGCAGGGACATGGCGTTTCCTTTTTTACGGTTGCAGCACATTTACATTCGCAGAAACCTATATATCAGTAAAATGGAATAACCTGATACGTATATATCAATNTTATGGATAATCAAAATGCGCCTAAACGGATTTGATCTCAACCAGCTTATCTGCTTAAAGGCGCTCCTTAGCGAACAAAATATTACCCGCGCCGCCGCACAAGTGCACCTAAGCCAATCAGCAATGAGCACGACACTCGGTCATCTGCGCCGGCATTTTGACGATCCGCTTCTGGTGCGCTCGGGACGGGTTCATGTCTTGACNCCCTTTGCCAAGTCCCTGACNGCACCGCTGAATAATATGATAGCTCAAGCCCATGCATTTGCCGCCTTGCGACCGGGTGAAATTCAACCCGATATCGAGCGGGAAGTCACAATTGTCGCCTCAGATTATGCGGTGCGAACCTGTCTGAATGAAGCCACGCGACTTCTGCGAGAGGTCTTCCCAAACCTGCGCTTGGATGTTNTGCCTCTGTCCGAGAGATCGCCACGTCTGCTGGCGAACGGCGAAGTNGATCTGGTGCTTGCGGGGCAATCNCTTGACGTCGGTATGCCCCCGCGCGATTGCCTGTTTGAGGATCAGTTTGTCTGTATTGCCTGTCGCGAAACCGGTCCCGTCGGGGATGTTTTGACGCCCTTCGAGTTTGCNNAATCTGACCATGTGGTAGTGCGTTATTTCAATCATCAAATGACCTTCGAAGATGAGGATGCCATTCGAAAAGCCGGCCTGACGCGCATCCGCCGGATCACCACTTGGTCGCATAGCCATGTGGCGGCTTTGGTCTGCGGAACGCCCATGCTGGCAACAGTTCCCGCGCGGATTGCGCATAATTTTTCCAAGCGATGGCCAATAAAAATATTGTCATTTCCGTTTGAACACGAGCCGATTCGATTGTTTGCATACTGGCATCCAAGTCGAGACGACGATGCGATCTTGGCGGCACTGGTGCGTGCGGCTAAATCGGTTTCGGATCCTTCTGAGCTCGCAGAGCAAACTTGCGACAGGCTTGGTCTCACTGGCCTGCACCAATCCCGTTTGGGATGACCTCAAAAAACCTGAACCCTTGAGCCGTTTCAAACGTTTTCATCAAAAGTTGCGATTACCGCGCCCAATTTAAGACCCGTTCCCTGTCTGCAAATCTAACTGCCCAAAAGATCGCCAAGCGTCTATCGGCAACTTGTTCAACCGGTCGCCAATCACCTTAATGCAGAGCCAAGTGCAGCGGCAGGGTTATGGACGCTCCACGATACCAACGAATGATTTCCGCCCGTTCCTCTGGCTCCATCCATGTCAGGTTGGCTGGCGGCATCGCATGGCTGACCCCGGCCTGCAGATAAATCTGACGGGCTGCGCCGGCAATATCAGCCCTGGTCTCTAAATAAACATGCTTGGGTGCCCAGCGAATTCCGTTATAAACAGGTTCTCTGGCATGACACATTGAGCAACGCCCCAAGACACTGTCAACGACCCCGTTAAACCCCTCGGCGGCGGCAAAATGTTNGGCAGTTGCCGCTTGCGGCGCGTCAACGGTCGCGTCATAATTTTCACGCAGCGGCACGGTGGAAAGCCAGATGATACCCAAAAATAGGATCGCCGTGGCCAACCATGTCCAGGTTGGGTTCCCCGTGCCCGCGTGCACTGTGTTAAAGTAGTGTCTTATTGTTACCCCCATCAAAAACACCAGCGCCGCTATCAGCCAGTTATACTCACTGGCAAAGGCCAGCGGATAGTGATTGGACAGCATCAGGAAGATAACTGGCAGCGTCAGATAGTTGTTATGAGTAGAGCGCAGCTTGGCAATCTTGCCGTATTTCGCATCCGGCGTCCGCCCCGCCTGCAGATCTTTGACCACAATTCGCTGATTTGGCATGATGATAAAAAACACATTGGCCGACATAATGGTTGCTGTAAACGCCCCCAAGTGCAACAGCGTGGCGCGCCCGGTAAACACTTGATTGTACCCATAGGCCATTGCCACAAGCAGCCCAAACAACAACAGCATTAACGCTGTCGGATAGCCCCCCAGCGGTGACTTGCAAAGCGCGTCATAAATCACCCAGCCAACACCCAGTGACGCGCCAGATATCACCACCGCCTGAAAGACCGACAAATCGGCTTTGGCGCGATCAATCAAATAAATTTCGGCACCCGCCCAATAGACAATCATCAAAAGGGCGGCCCCCGACAACCAAGTGCTATAACTCTCCCATTTGAACCAAGTCAGATGTTTAGGCATTTGGTCCGGTGCGACCAGATATTTACGGATATGATAAAACCCACCACCATGCACCTGCCACGCATCGCCNTGCACCCCGTCAGGCATGTCAGGCGCCTTGCGCAGCCCCAAATCCAACGCGATAAAATAAAACGATGAGCCGATCCACGCCATGGCGGTAATCACATGCAGCCACCGCACAGCAAATGCGCACCAATCCCAAATAATAGCAAGATCCTGCATTTAAGATCATCCTCTTAGTTTCGCATCCCCGCTAGACGGCTACCGCTTGCGTTCACTTCGGGCTGGCAAACTGTGAAGATCATGGCCATTTCACCCACCACGCATTGATGTATCAGCTGCCGCGATAGGTGGAATAGCCAAACGGTGACAACAAGAGCGGCACATGATAGTGCCGCGGCAGCGCGAGGCCAAACCGGATTGGAATAGCATCTAGAAACAACGGTGCATCCTCTGCCAGTTCATCAAAGTCCAACCCTGATTTCTGAAAATAATGCCCCACGTGAAACACCAGTTCATAGACACCAACGGCAAATTCATCTTCGGCAAGCATAGGCTCATCGGTGCGACCATCAGCATTCGTCATCGCCGAACACAGCTGCCTGCGCAGCTTGCCGTCAATGTTGTAAAGTTCAACTTCCAAACCAACCGCCGGGCAACCCATTGCGGTGTCCAGAACGTGTGTTGTCAGGTACCCAGACATTATAATCCTCTTTTGCAATCATCGAAACGACACAGTCTAAGTGTCCTGCATCGCTTTATCACTTGCAATGCGTAAGTTTAGATGCTGTTTCAATAAATAAAAGATAATCCGCAGGGGTTGGATGATTTACGTCCCTGTTACAACCTATGGAGATACGGTTTGACCCGCTACCCTAGAAATCTACGTGGCTACGGCGCGACGGTCCCGGATGCCGGTTGGCCAGACAACAGTCGTATTGCAGTGCAGATTGTTGTCAATTACGAAGAGGGCGGTGAAAATTGCACCTTGCACGGTGATGCTGCCTCTGAGGCGTTTCTATCGGAAATCGTCGGCGCATCAGCCTGGCCCGACCAACGCCACTGGAATATGGAATCGATTTATGACTACGGGGCCCGCGCCGGATTTTGGCGCCTGCACCGCCTTTTCACCGAACTTGAAATTCCCGTCACCGTGTTTGGTGTGGCAACCGCGTTGGCCCGCAGCCCTGAACAGACGCGCGCCATGCAGGATGCCGATTGGGAAATTGCCAGCCACGGGTTGAAATGGATTGAATATAAAGATTACACCAAAGCTGCAGAACGGGCCGATATGGAAGCCGCCATCCGCCTGCATACCGAGGTTACCGGCACCCGGCCCCGCGGCTGGTATACGGGGCGCTGTTCAGAAAATACCGTCGCGCTGGTCGCCGAAGAGGGCGGCTTTGATTACGTCGCAGACAGCTATAGCGATGACCTGCCCTATTGGCACCGGATGAAATATCACAATCAACTGGTGGTGCCCTATACCCTCGATGCCAATGATATGCGTTTTGCCACCCCTCAGGGCTTTAATGCCGGGGACCAGTTTTTCACCTATCTCAAAGACAGTTTCGATGCGCTCTATGCCGAGGGCGTAGCAGGACAGCCCAAGATGATGTCGATCGGGTTGCATTGCCGGTTGGCTGGCCGACCCGGCCGGGTGATGGCGATACGCCGGTTTCTGGAGTATGCGCGCAGCCATGAGGCCGTCTGGTTCGCCCGCCGACTTGATATCGCGCGACACTGGCAGGCCAATCACCCGCCGCAGCAGGGTGAAGAGCCCTCAGAGATGGAACTCGACACCTTCGTAAAGGCCTTTGGTGGGGTGTTTGAACACTCGCCATGGATCGCAGAAGCCGCCCACGAATTAGAGCTGGGACCCGCCCATGACAGCGCAGTTGGGCTGCACAATGCACTGTGCCGGGTGTTTCGCGCCGCCAATCTCTCAAGGCGGCTGACTGTGCTGCGGGCGCATCCCGACCTGTCGGGAAAGCTGGCAGCGGCCAAACGGCTGACCAAAGCCTCACAGGCCGAACAGGCCAGCGCCGGGCTTGACGCGCTAACCGATGACGAGCGGGCGGCTTTCGAACGTTTGAACACCGCCTATACCGCAAAACACGGGTTTCCGTTTATAATCGCAGTGCGGGATCACAGCAAAGCGGCTATTCTCGCCGCGTTTGAACGTCGCCTCGAACAGGATCAAGATACAGAATGCGCCGAAGCCTGCCGTCAGGTCGAACGTATCGCCGAGTTACGCTTGCGGGATATGCTCCCGCAATGAGTTTCGAACTGCACAGCCAGTTGATTAGCGTCGCGGCATTTGTCCCTTTCGGAGATCTCATCTCAACTGAGGGCGCGCCCGATACGTTGATCAATCAGGGCTTATGTGGCCGTTTTCATGACCGCGCCAGACTGGATTTTGGCGACGGGCGGGCCGGGGTCAGCCTATTTGACGCGGAGCCGCGATCGCTGCCATACCAGATTGAAATGATCGAACGTCACCCACAGGGCAGCCAGTGCTTTATCCCAATGTCAGAGCATGGATTTTTGATCGTTGTTGCCGCAGATAACGCAGGGGTGCCGGGCGTGCCTTGTGCGTTTCGCACTCTGCCCGGTCAGGCCGTTAACTTTCATCGTGGCACGTGGCACGGTGTCCTGACCCCTTTGCAAGCGCCGGGCCTGTTTGCAGTTGTTGATCGAATTGGATCTGGGGAAAATCTTGAAGAATATCATTTCCCGACTCCTTACAGCATTTTATCTTAAGCGCCGTCAGCCCTGCCCCTGCAGATCGTCCAGATACTGCCGCACGCAGCTTTGCACATGCCGAAATCTGTCGCCGCCCAAATGCGTGCCACCGAACCAGCGGGTGACCACGATCATGTGATCGTGCAGCCCCTCGCGTTGCAGCATCCGTACAATCACCATGCCTGCGCCCGCCTCGCCATCGTCGTTTTTCAGCACCTGCCCGTCTGACAGAATCGCCGCCCATGTATTATGTGTCGCTTTGGCATAGCGCTTGTCGCGTTTGAGCGTCTTTAAACACGCTTTTGCCGCATCACGGCTGTCTATGGGCGCGCCGGACACCGCGTATTTTGAGCCGCGATCAGTCACGATAATACCAAGTTGCTGCATTACAGTTTTGATACCCTCACGCGGGCCTCGGCGTCGGTTTCCACCCGCTCAGAATAGCGGTCCACCAAATACTCAGAGCGGCCGCGCACCAACCACGTAAACTTGACCAGTTCCTCCATAACATCGACAATACGCCGGTACAAAGCCCCTTCAGGGAGGCGACCATCATCGCCAAATTCAAGAAATGCCTTCGGAATACTGGATTGATTCGGGATCGTCACCATGCGCATCCAGCGCCCCAGAATACGCATCTGATTGACCGCGTTAAAGCTTTGTGACCCACCACAGACCTGCATCAGTGCGAGCGTTTTACCCTGCGTCGGGCGCACCCCGCCTATATTCAGTGGCAACCAATCAATTTGCAATTTCATAATGCCCGACATCGCCCCATGTCTTTCGGGGCTGGACCAGACCATTCCCTCGCTCCAGATCGCGAGATCACGCAATTCCATCACCTTGGGATGTTGCTCCCCACCATCAATANCCGGCAACGGCAGGCCGGTGGGGTCAAACATCCGCACATCACAGCCCAGGGCACGCAAAATACGCGCGCCCTCTTCGGCTGATTTGCGCGAATAGCTTACCGAACGTAAAGAGCCGTAAAGCACCAATATACGCGGCGGGTGATTGCTATCATCGGCCCCTTTAAGACTGTCAGTTGCAATCGGCTTCAAACAGTTTGGATTGATATTTGGCAGATTTTGCAGATCCATGACAGGCTCCTCAATAATATCATTCATACAATACAGATTTTCTGATTAGCATCATACATGATAGAATTTTGGCCGAAAAACAATCTAGGCATTCAACGTATGAGGAATATCACCCGAGCGAGTTTGTATGAATTTTACTCACTTTGCGGCACAGATACATCAACACGGCTCAGGATTTTACCAGCCGCTTGCATTTCATCAATGAAACCGCCATAGACCCGCGCCATGGCCAAACTGTATTTCCACTATTCAACGATGAACGCCGGCAAGTCGACGTTGTTGCTGCAGGCGTCGCATAATTACTATGAACGCGGCATGCAAACCTATCTGTTGGCGGCCACGTTTGACACAAGGGCTGGCAGTGGTCGAATCGGGTCGCGCATCGGTTTGTCCGCAGATGCCGATATGTTCACCCCGACCGAAGATCTGTTCGTCAAAATCAAACAGCGCCTCGACACAGGACCTTGTTCGTGTGTGTTTCTCGACGAGGCCCAGTTTCTATCCGCCGAGCAAGTCTGGCAACTGGCCCGGGCGGTCGATGATCTGGGCGTGCCGGTCATGTGTTACGGCCTGCGCGTCGATTTTCGTGGCAAGCTATTTCCCGGCTCGGCCGAATTGCTGGCTCTGGCCGATGAAATGCGCGAGGTCCGCACCATCTGTCATTGCGGAAAGAAAGCTACAATGGTGGTTCGTATGGACGCCGAGGGCCGCACGCTGACAGATGGCGCGCAGGTTCAGATCGGGGGCAATGAAACCTATACGTCTCTGTGTCGCAAGCACTGGCGCGAAGCCACAGGTGACGTCGGGGACTAATGCGTCCAGACCCCGCGCCGGCTGGTGGCAAAATTTTCGCCATACCCGCCGGGGCGTATATTTTGTTTGCGGCGTTTAGGATCGCTGACATCGACCCCGATACCATGTTCCTGCGCATAGGCCTCGGCAGCCTGTTTGCTGTCAAACGACATACGGACCTGAGACTGCATATCGCCTGATGATGTCCAACCCATCAACGGATCTACATCGCGGGCTTCTGCCGGTGCGAACTCGAGCACCCAGCATTTCGTCTGGGCCAAGCCCGACGACATTGCGGATCGAGCAGGTTGAAAAATACGGGCGCGCATGGCTGGTCTCCTTCAATATGGGATAATATTATGGATTTACGCGTTCGAGGCAAGGCTCGTGTGATATTGGGGTTAAATCGCCCAATGAATTACACAAACGAAACGAAAATGAGATTGTCACAAATGCTGCCTTTTGTCGCTTTGGGGTTGAAGCTCAGGCAAATCGCACCACTCTATGGTACCCAAAGAAGGTTATCCTGATGACTGCCTCTGTCCCCGTGACCAACACAGACGACTTGCGTGCACGCCTCAAACTTGAAGGCGGCAAAGCCTTTGTTTTGCAGACCGAATTTGAGCCTGCAGGCGACCAACCGACGGCGATTTCCGAACTGGTTCAAGGCGTTCAGGGGGGCGAACACAATCAGGTTTTGCTTGGGGCAACCGGCACAGGCAAAACTTTCACCATGGCCAAAGTCATCGAACAGACGCAGCGCCCAGCGCTGATACTTGCACCAAACAAAACCCTTGCGGCCCAATTGTATGGCGAGTTCAAAGGATTTTTTCCTGAAAATGCAGTGGAATATTTCGTCAGTTATTACGATTATTACCAACCAGAGGCCTATGTGGCCCGAAGTGATACCTTTATTGAAAAAGAAAGCCAGATCAACGAACAGATCGACCGTATGCGCCACGCGGCCACGCGGGCGCTGCTTGAACGCGATGATGTTATTATCGTGGCCTCGGTTTCGTGCATTTACGGCATTGGTTCGGTCGAGACCTATGGGGCGATGACCCAGGATTTGCAAGCAGGGCAGTCCTATGACCAACGCCAGATCATTGCAGATTTGGTCGCCCAGCAATACCGACGCAATGATCAGGCGTTTCAGCGTGGTGCTTTTCGGGTGCGCGGCGACGCGTTAGAGATTTTTCCAGCGCATCTTGACGATCGCGCGTGGCGCTTGTCGTTTTTTGGCGACGATCTGGAAAACATCACCGAATTTGACCCCCTGACCGGCGAAAAGACCCAAGTTTTGGATCAGGTGCGGGTCTATGCGAATTCGCATTATGTGACCCCAAAGCCCACGATAAATCAGGCCATTATCAACATCAAAAAGGAACTGCGCCAGCGTCTCGATCAGCTGGTGGGCGACGGCAAATTGCTTGAAGCCCAGCGTTTGGAACAGCGTACCAATTTTGATATCGAGATGCTTGAGGCAACCGGCGTGTGTAACGGGATTGAAAATTACTCACGCTATCTGACAGGGCGCGCACCGGGCGAGCCGCCGCCCACCCTATTTGAGTTCATCCCCGACCATGCGCTGGTCTTTGCAGATGAATCCCACGTCAGCGTGCCACAGATCGGTGGCATGTATAAGGGCGATTATCGACGAAAGTTTACGCTCGCCGAACACGGTTTCCGACTGCCGTCCTGCATGGACAACCGACCGCTTAAATTTGAAGAATGGGACGCGATGCGCCCGCAGACTGTGTATGTATCGGCAACACCTGCGAGTTGGGAACTTGAACAAACCGGTGGCATTTTCACCGAACAGGTAATCCGCCCCACCGGTCTTTTGGATCCAAAAATTGAAATCAGACCGGTCGAGATGCAGGTCGATGACCTGCTCGACGAAGTTCGCAAAGTGGCCCAAGACGGGTTTCGCACGCTGTGCACTACATTGACAAAGCGCATGGCTGAAGACCTAACTGAATATATGCACGAACAGGGCATTAGGGTGCGCTATATGCACTCGGAGATCGACACGATCGAGCGCATCGAAATTCTACGCGATCTGCGCCTCGGTGCGTTTGACGTGCTGATCGGCATCAATTTGCTACGCGAAGGCTTGGATATTCCCGAATGTGGGCTGGTGGCCATTTTAGATGCCGATAAGGAAGGTTTTCTGCGCTCAGAAACCTCGCTTGTGCAGACCATCGGCCGCGCTGCGCGCAACGCCGACGGACGCGTGATCATGTATGCCGACCGGATCACCGGATCGATGGAGCGTGCGATAGGCGAAACCCAAAGGCGGCGTGCAAAGCAAAATGCCTATAACATAAAACACGATATAACCCCGGCGACAGTTAAGAAAAATGTCGAAGATATTCTGGCCGGCTTGTATAAGGGCGACACAGATCAGTCGCGCGTGACAGCGACAATCGATGCGCCACTTTCAGGGTCGAACTTAAACGCCGTATTGGAAGGTTTGCGGACCGATATGCGCAAAGCGGCAGAAAATCTGGAGTTTGAAGAGGCCGCAAGGCTGCGCGATGAGGTCAAGCGATTGGAAGCCGTCGATCTGGCAGTGGCCGATGATCCGCTGGCACGACAATTTGTGATCGAGGCCGCAGGAGAGGCGGCAAAAGCATCTTCTGGACGCTCGACCGCCGGACGCCCGGGTCAACGGGGTGGGAACGTGCGAAGAAAGCGGCGCTAAAGCTCTCAGACACAAAAAAGACCGGCGAGAAATACGCCGGCCTTATGACTGGTTACATACCCCAATTGCCGGGCTGGACACTGGAACAGCGCCACCAATACGCGGTTATTGGTCGAGAGTTAGCTCTATAAGAGCTGATCATTAGCTAGGCCTGAAAAGTAACAAATTCATAAAAAAGTCCATTATAAGTTAGATGAAGGCTAGAAACCTTTAAAAAGCCATAGCCAACACAAGTCTGCCAAATAAATCTCTTTGCGGGAATATCAGTACAAGGTCGCTGCGCCTGAAACGGTGTCTAAGTGAATTTCCGGAAAAATTTGGTATCGTCAAACATCGCTTCCAACTCCTGCATTCGGCTGCGGGTTTCAGGCCAGGTGGCCTGTTGGACCTGTGCAATAATCGTCTCGAGCAACAACAATGTGGTCACCGATGAGTCCCAAGCCGAGGGCACGGTAATTTTTGAGGACAAGANGCGTTTGGTATATTTGCTGACGGGCGAAACCCACTGGTCTGTGACCAGAATAATCTCGGCTCCCTTGGCCGCCGCCAGTTCTGCCAATTTCAGCGTGCTGTTTTCATAGCGCCGAACATCAAAGATCACCACAACATCGCCACGTTCGATATTCAGCAAATAATGTGGCCACGCGTTAGATATTGCTTGGATATGGGTAATGCCGGGACGGATAACCTGCATATGCAAAAAGAAATAATCTGCCATCGCACGGGTGATACGCCCGCCAACCACGTAGATCGNACGTTCTTTATCGGCCAANAGCGTACAACACTGATCAAAAGTTTCGGTGTTTATCTGCCCGATAGAGGTTTTAATGTTGGACATCACAGCCTCAGTAAACTGATTGAGGATATGACTATCGGGTACAGCCTCTGCCCATGTATCATGTTTGGCGATCGGGCCAGAAATTGTCGCCTCCAACTCGCTGCGCAACTGTGCCTGAAATTCGGGAAACCCCTTAAAGCCGATCTTTTGGACCAACCGCGCCACGGTGGGGGTCGAGACCTGTGCCCTTTCCGCAAGACTGGTAATCGAGCCCAACCCAGAGACGGGATAGTTCTCGGTTATGACAGCCACAAGCTGGCGCTCTGCACGGGTTAAACTGTCAAAGCGGTCCTGAAGACGTTCCGAAATAGATGTAAGCATCGCAGCACACTCTGTTTTTTGTAACAATATCCTCAAACTGAAAATATTTGAAGAGTTTTTTACAAATGTGAATTGACAGACCGCCACTATCTGAAGAGAATTTGATAAATTTTAACAGAGAATCATGATGCCTGCCGCCGCCGACACCACTGGAACCCAGAAAGAGCCCCCTGTCGCCACTGTCGTAAATCGTTCCGGGCAATCAAAAATTGTCTTGATCTGCGAGCATGCCAGCAAACNTATACCCNGCGTNTTTGGGGATCTGGGCCTCACCGAGGCGGCAAAGANATCGCATGCTGCGTGGGATATCGGAGCACAAGAGCTGGCCGAACAGATGAGCGTGACGCTCGATGCCATGCTTGTTCTCAACACCGTTTCGCGCTTGGTCTATGATTGCAACCGGGCCCCTGCCGCCCCCGATGCCATGCCGTCACAAAGTGAACAGATCGTTGTGCCCGGCAACAGGGGTTTNTCACAGAAACAAAAATTACACCGTATCAAAACCGTCTACGAGCCCTTTCACGCATCTGTTCAATCGGTGCTGGAAAGCGCCGGGCCCGATGCGATTTTGGTCACCGTTCATAGTTTTACCGGCGTTTACAACGGGCAGCAACGCGCCACCGAAATTGGCCTGATCCATCATAACGATGATCGTCTTGCAAAAAAAATGATCGACTTATCCGTGCAGTTCACACACCATCCCTTTGCGCTAAACCAACCCTATTCACAACGCGACGGTGTCACCCATATGCTTGAACGACACGGCACGCAAAATGCGATACCGAACGTNATGATCGAAGTCCGAAACGATCTGATCAAAACCGCCGACGGACAACGCGATATGGCAATCATGCTGGCGAAGGTTCTGAACCTAAGCCTGCAAGACCTAGAGCCAACATCCCCACGAGATGCACCATGATCCAAATATGCCGCATCTTNATTCGCCGCGTAGACGCGCTGAACCGGCGGTTGGGNCGGGTCATCATGTATGGCATTTTTGCCCTGATGGCAGTATTGCTGTGGTCATCGNTAAGCAAAACCTTTTTTCTGCCGTCATTGTGGACGCTGGAAATGGCGCAGTTCATCATGGTGGCCTATTACATTCTGGGCGGACCCTATTCAATTCAATTGGGCTCAAACGTGCGGATGGACTTGTTCTATGGTGGCTGGTCGCAGCGCAAGAAAGCGTGGTTTGATCTGATCACGGTGTTGTTTCTGATTTTCTATCTTGGGGTGCTGATCTATGGCGCTATCGCCTCGACGGCGTATTCGCTGGGATACTACGGATCAGCGCCATTTTCATTTTTTGCTGGCGTGCTCGGCGGGGCGGAAGAGATCGGTCGCATGGAGCGCTCGTCCTCGGCATGGCGCCCCTATCTGTGGCCAATCAAGTCGGTGATGATCATCGGTATGTTCCTAATGCTGTTACAATGTGTCTCTGAGTTGTTGAAAGATGTGCTGCGGCTAAAGGGTGAGACGGTCTGATGTCGTATGAAATAATCGCCACCCTGATGTTTTCGACGATGATGCTGATGCTGATGACCGGCCAGAGGGTGTTTGGCGCCATCGGCTTTGTCGCGGTGATCGCAGCACTATTGCTCTGGGGNGACCGGGGCGGCTATGATCTGGGGTTTTCAGCCGCGATGAAACTGATGAAATGGTATCCGCTGCTGACCNTGCCGATGTTTATATTCATGGGATATGTGCTGTCGGAAAGTAAGATTGCCGACGATCTTTACCGGATGTTTCACGTCTGGATGGGCGGCCTGCGCGGCGGTCTGGCAATCGGGACTATTGGTTTGATGGTTCTTATTTCAGCAATGAACGGCCTCAGTGTGGCAGGCATGGCAATCGGGGCCACCATCGCGCTGCCCGAATTGTTAAAGCGCGGCTATGACAAGCGAATGGTCACAGGTGTTATTCAAGCCGGATCTTCGCTTGGTATTCTTGTGCCACCTTCAGTAGTGCTGGTACTCTACGCGATGATCGCCCGCCAACCGGTGGGGCAATTGTGGCTCGCTNGGGNTGNTCNAGGCCTGATGATGGCAGCGATGTTTATCGCCTATATCGCCATCCGGTGCCGGATGAACCCGGCCTTGGGGCCCGTCCTTGACCATAGCGAACGCACCCTGCCCCGCGCTGAAAAGCTACGTTTGTTACAGGCCGGTCTGCTACCAGTTGGGATCTTCGCGGTGATGATGGTACCCTTCGTCAACGGCTGGACCTCACTGGTGGAAAGCTCGGCNATCGGCGCGCTGGCTGCGTTTTCAGCGGCAATATTAAAGGGCCGCATGACCCGCAAGGTCTTCGAAAACTCAGTGCGCAACACGCTTGGCATTACCTGCATGTTTATGTGGATTATCCTTGCAGCACTNGCATTTGGTGCGGTGTTCGACGGGTTGGGTGCGGTCAAAGCCATTGAAGCGTTGTTTACCGAAAGGCTAAACCTCAGCCCGTGGATGATCCTGATCCTGATGCAACTGAGTTTCATTCTGATGGGCACGTTTCTGGATGATACCGCGATGCTGGTAATCGTGGCCCCGCTCTATGTACCACTGGTAGGCGCGCTTGGGTTTGATTTGATTTGGTACGGCATCTTGTATACTATCACCACACAGATCGCCTATATGACGCCGCCGTTTGGCTATAACCTGTTCTTGATGCGCGCAATGGCCCCACCTGAAATTTCATTGCGCGACATATACGCCTCTATCACCCCATTTGTTCTGGTGATGGTGCTGGCCTTGACCTTGGTCATGGTGTTCCCGGGCCTTGCCACATGGCTGCCCGATTACGTGTATCAAAAACCCTAGAAGAACCGTGAAAAAGCGGTCGATTTATAACCTTAAAAGGAGAGTGAAATGACAACACGACGCAAGTTTATTCAGGGGGCCGCAGTGGTTCCAGCAGCAGCGTTGGCCACGCCCGCTCTGGCTCAAAGCACAATCAAATGGCGCATGCAAACCTATGCTGGCGCGGCACTGGCCGACCATGTGATCGTTCCTGCCGTTGAAATGTTCAACAAAATCGCTGGTGATCGCATGCAGATCGAATTGTTTTTTGCTGATCAACTGGTGCCAACAGGCGAGCTTTTTCAAGCCATGCAACGCGGTACAATCGACGCGGTGCAATCGGATGACGACAGCATGGCCTCNCCAACCGACGTCACCGTGTTCGGCGGGTATTTCCCGTTTGCCTCGCGCTATTCCCTCGATGTGCCAGTCCTGTTCAATCAATATGGACTAAACGAGATTTGGGATGAGGAATATTCCAAGGTTGGCGTCAAACACATCAGCGCCGGGGCTTGGGATCCCTGCCATTTCGCTACCAAAGATCCGATCCGCAGTCTAGAAGACCTTAAAGGCAAGCGCGTCTTCACCTTCCCGACNGCTGGCCGCTTNCTNAGNCAGTTTGGTGTTGTGCCNGTGAACCTNCCTTGGGAAGACATTGAAGTCGCCGTNCAAACCGGCGAGTTGGATGGCATCGCATGGTCGGGCATTACCGAAGATTACACCGTGGGTTGGGCAGATGTAACNAACTATTTCCTGACCAACAACATCTCAGGCGCATGGGCGGGATCTTTCTTTGCCAACATGGAGCGGTGGAACGAGCTGCCAGAAGACCTTCAGACGCTGTTCCGCGTTTGCTGTGACCAGTCTCATTACTATCGTCAGTGGTGGTATTGGGGTGGCGAGGCCAACCTGCGGGTCAACGGCCCAAAAATGGAGCTGACCACCATCCCGGATGAGGAATGGGCAACGGTTGAATCCGCAGCGCTCGAGTTCTGGGAAGAGATTGCCGCTGAATCCGAGACCAAGCGCCGCGTTGTGGATATCTTCAAGAAATACAATGCCGATATGGTAAAGGCCGGACGCCCTTACCGCTATGGCTAAAACAAAAAGGGGGCGGTGCACAACCGCCCCCACACCCCATAAAAAAAGGCAATAGACATGTCCGGCAATTTACGCTTTGAAGACCTCAAAACTAAGGTCGCTGATGGATCGATTGATACGGTGCTGGCCTGTTTGGTGGATATGCAAGGCCGCCTGATGGGCAAGCGCTTTCACGCCCAGAACTTTATTGACCATTCGGCGCATGAAACCCATTGCTGCAACTACTTGCTGGCCACCGATCTGGAAATGGCCACCCCAGAGGGCTATGCTGCAAGCAGTTGGTCGCAGGGATATGGCGATTACATCATGCAGCCCGATCTTGACACCCTGCGGCTTGTACCTTGGCTTGAGGGCACGGCGATGGTGCTCTGCGATGTGCTGGATCATCACACACATAAACCCGTGCCACATTCCCCGCGCGCGGTTTTAAAGCGTCAGATTGACCGGCTGGCCGCAGCGGGTATCGTTGCTCAAACCGCCACCGAGTTAGAATTTTTTCTGTTCGAGAAATCCTTCGACCAAATCCGCAAAGAGGGGTTTCAAGACCTCACCCCGATCAGTGGCTATAATGAGGATTACCATATCCTGCAGACCACAAAAGAAGAGCATGTGATGCGGCCATTGCGCAATCATCTGTTTGCTGCTGGCGTGCCGGTGGAAAACTCGAAAGGTGAAGCCGAAGCGGGGCAAGAAGAGCTTAACATCCGCTACGCGCCAGCGCTCGATTGTGCCGATCATCACA
>NYVC01000139.1 GCA_002684375.1 Marinovum sp. | reverse complement strand
GTGGTGGGTGATAAGAGACTCGAACTCCTGACATCTTCGGTGTAAACGAAGCGCTCTACCAACTGAGCTAATCACCCCACAGCGGCTTGTTATCTAAAGCACGAAAGCTGTGCAAGGGGCTTTGGAAAGTTTTTCAACAAAAGCTAACCCATGAACATTCTCGGCCAAGATCGCTTGCATTNAAGCTATCTTGCCGTGTTNACCTCCCNCTGCTCATNCAGNCACTNGNCNCGTCAANATAAAATGTCCAAGGCTTATCAGTCTCAAATCCGCACGTCAGTCAACCTNAGTTGTAACTGGGCGGTTACACCGCCCACAGTCACAGATATTGGGACTTTTAATGTGTCACCGCACCAGTCGAGCCATTGTCGGCTTTCAGCCGAGCTGCGGCGGCCGCTTCTTCAGCCGCCTCATCCCATTCGATTTCAACTGGTTCCCGCACCAGCGCATATTTCAGCACTTCCAACACGTGTTTAACCGGAATAATGGTCAAGCCTTCTTTGACGTTATCGGGGATTTCCGCCAGATCCTTCTCATTATCTTCAGGAATAAGCACAGTTTTGATACCGCCGCGCAGGGCCGCAAGCAATTTTTCCTTGAGCCCGCCAATNGCCAGCGCGTTGCCGCGCAAGGTGACTTCGCCGGTCATCGCAATGTCGCGTTGTACAGGAATTTTAGTCAGAACCGATACGATTGAAGTCACCATCGCCAAACCAGCGCTGGGACCATCTTTTGGTGTTGCACCCTCCGGCACATGCACGTGTATATCGATTTTATCGAATTTNGAGGGTTTCACCCCTATCTGGGGACTGATTGAGCGNACATAACTACTGGCAGCGTCAATGCTTTCTTTCATCACATCGCCCAGTTTTCCGGTGGTTTTCATCCGACCCTTGCCCGGCAATTGCAACGCCTCGATCGACAGCAAATCGCCACCGACGCTGGTGTAGGCCAGCCCCGTCACCACACCGATCTGGTCTTCCAATTCAGCCAAACCGTATCGATATTTTTTAACCCCCAAAAAGTCATTNAGGTTATCATNNTCNACCGAAATTGTCTCATTTTCACCCTTGACGATGCGGAACACNGCCTTGCGCGCCAATTTGGCAATCTCACGCTCAAGATTGCGGACCCCCGCTTCGCGCGTATAGCGGCGGATCATTTCATTCAGCGCCCCGTCGGTGATTTCGAACTCACCTTTGCGCAGGCCATGATTNTTGATCTGCTTATCAATAAGATGGCGCCGCGCAATTTCACGCTTTTCATCTTCAGTATAGCCAGCCAGTGGAATTATTTCCATTCGGTCCAAAAGCGGTCCCGGCATATTATACGAATTGGCCGTCGTCAAAAACATCACATTTGAAAGATCATATTCAACTTCAAGGTAGTGATCCACAAAAGTACTATTCTGTTCAGGATCCAGAACTTCGAGCATGGCGGACGCCGGATCACCGCGAAAATCCTGGCCCATCTTGTCGATCTCATCCAATAATATTAATGGATTGGTGGTTTTGGCTTTCTTCAATGCCTGAATGATCTTGCCGGGCATCGAACCAATGTAGGTGCGNCGATGGCCTCGGATTTCGCTTTCGTCGCGCACACCGCCCAGACTGATGCGAATAAACTCGCGACCGGTCGCTCGGGCAACTGATTTTCCCAGAGAGGTTTTGCCGACACCGGGCGGTCCGACCAGACACATGATCGGGCCTTTTAGCTTTTGACTACGCTGCTGCACAGCGAGGTATTCCACAATACGCTCTTTGACCTTCTCAAGNCTGTAGTGGTCGTCATCCAACACCTTTTGCGCCTTGCCCAGATCTTTTTTGACACGCGATTTCTTGCCCCATGGGATNGAAAGCATCCAATCGAGGTAATTCCGCACAACCGTGGCTTCGGCCGACATTNGCGACATGTTTTTGAGTTTCTTCAGCTCTGCCTCGGCTTTTTCCTTAGCCTCAACGCTCAATTTNGTTTCAGAAATTTTAGTTTCCAACTCGGANACTTCGCTCTGNCCGTCTTCGCCATCCCCCAGTTCTTTCTGGATCGCTTTCATCTGCTCATTNAGGTAATATTCCCGCTGTGTCCGCTCCATCTGGGTTTTGACGCGNGTTTTGATCTTGCGCTCAACCTTAAGGACGCTCATTTCGCCCTGCATCAGCCCATATACTTTTTCCAGACGCTCACTGACGCTGAGCGTTTCAAGCAATTCTTGTTTGTTTTCNACCTCGATACCCAAATGACCTGAAACGAGGTCAGCCAACTTGGCGGGCTCNGTGGTTTCGGCAACAATTGACATCGCCTCTTCGGGAACATTCTTTTTCACTTTGGCATAGCGCGCAAACTCATCGCCAACAGTGCGCACAAGCGCTTCGATCGCATCGGGGTCGCCTGGCATCTCGGTCAGATATTCAGCTTCGGCTTCGAAAAAAAGCTCGTTCTCAATAAATGACGTTATTTTAACCCGTGCCTGTCCCTCGACCAGAACTTTTACCGTGCCATCAGGCAATTTTAGCAATTGCAACACATTGGCCAGAACGCCAGTCTGATAAATACCCTCAATTTCTGGATCATCTTCACCGGGATCAATCTGGCTGGATAATAAGATCTGCTTATCATCCTGCATCACCTCTTCCAGCGCGTGTACCGATTTTTCGCGGCCCACAAACAGAGGCACGATCATATGCGGAAAGACAACAATGTCTCGCAGCGGCAACACAGGGTAAGAGGCGTTCAGAGTATCTTGCATGTTCAGTCCTTGCTCTCGACGAGAGGTTACAACCATACCGGCCTAACCCCAAACCCGTCACGTTTTCTTTGTGGTGTTATCTGGGTCAATGTCCCCCCGATTTCAACCCACCCAGACCAGAAAAATCATGGCATTGCGCGCGCGCTCTGACAAGAGCCGTGTTGCAACAAGCTAAACACCCTCCCTTAAAGCGGGTCAATATCTCCGCGCGCACGTTCGGCATGAAACTGGCCCTGAAAGGCTTCAAACTCCCCGGCGGTAATGGCGTCGCGCATGCTTTGCATCAAGTCCTGATAATAATGCAGATTGTGCCAAGTCAGCAGCATCCCCGAAATCATTTCCTGAGCCCGGAACACATGGTGCAAATAGGCCCGTGAATAGTTCTGACAGGTGGGACAGGCGCAAGTCTCATCCANAGGACGAGGATCATTTTGATGTCTGGCATTTTTAATATTNACCACACCGCGCCGAGTGAACAACTGGCCAGTGCGTCCAGAACGCGACGGCAATACACAATCCATCATATCGATCCCGCGCGCCACCGCTCCGACAATATCGTCTGGCTTGCCGACCCCCATCAAATAACGCGGTCGATCTTCGGGCAGCATATCCACCGCATAATCAAGCACTTCAAACATCATCGGCTGGCCTTCGCCAACCGCCAGCCCACCCACAGCATAGCCGTCAAAACCAATAGCGCGCAGCGCATCAGCACTTTCCTGACGCTGNTGGGGAAAAACGCTGCCCTGTTGAATCCCAAACAGCATATGCCCCGGGCGGTCGCCAAAACTGTCGCGGCTGCGCNGCGCCCAACGCATCGACAGGCGCATACTNTCCAACGCCTCTGCCTCGGTTGCNGGAAACGGNGTGCATTCATCAAAGCACATGACAATATCGCTGCCCAGCAGACGCTGGATTTCCATCGATCGCTCTGGTGTTATCTCATGCTTCGAGCCGTCAATATGGGATTTAAAGGTCACCCCCCGCTCGGTCAGTTTGCGCAACCCGGCGAGACTCATCACCTGAAAGCCGCCACTGTCNGTCAGGATCGGCCGTTGCCAGTTCATAAACTTATGCAGGCCTCCAAGATGGCTGATACGCTCGGCTGTGGGCCGCAACATCAGATGATAGGTGTTGCCCAGCAANATATCAGCACCCGTGGCGCGTACTGATTCGGGCATCATCGCTTTTACCGTGGCCGCAGTGCCGACCGGCATGAAGGCCGGAGTGCGAATCTCGCCCCTTGGCGTGTGCAGCACTCCACAACGGGCTTTGCCGTCAACCGCCAATTTACTGAAACCCGTACTTTTCATGTCAGCCCCTTTTGGTTCGACCCCGTCCATAATTTGAAAGCGNCAGTGTTTCAATGCGACACTGGATATTATGGCCGAGCGCCACATTTCGACTTTCGCCAAAGTCAAAGTATCAAAGNGACCTTGAAATGCCCTCAGTTTTCTGAGCACTGTCTGTGGACGCAGCGGCGTGCGACAGACACAGTCTGGAAACGACCCTCGCATACATACCCTTGCGCTGAGGAGGCAGAATTTTTTGTTGCCCGTAATACCCCCCCGAACGACAGCGGGTTCCGCCACACAATCCAACCCACCGCATATTCAACTCTGGACGCGAGGCTCTGCGCTTNCTATATATACAANTGCACAGAAGAACTGGATACGTTATGACCGAGGTTTCCGCGCCTCTAGAAGGCACACCACTTATCACTCCCTCCAGCACCGGGCATCCGCTCTATGACCAGATTGTCGAAGCNTGCCGTTCGGTATATGACCCTGAAATTCCAGTTAATATCTATGATTTGGGTTTGATTTACACCATNGCTATCAATGATGAAAATGAGGTTCAAGTCACGATGTCCCTGACAGCACCGGGGTGCCCTGTGGCAGGTGAAATGCCTGGGTGGGTTGCCGAGGCAATCGAACCTTTGGCGGGGGTCAAACACGTTGACGTGGCCCTGACCTGGGAACCTCCTTGGGGCATGGAGATGATGAGTGACGAAGCCCGCCTAGAATTGGGCTTTATGTGATTTAGGAGATTTGACATGTTTGCGATCCCAGGAAAACAAGCCGTCAGCATAACCGCAGCAGCGTGCACTCAGATCTCAAAGCTGATGAAGACTAAAGGCCATTCCGGGCTGCGCATCGGGATTAAAAAAGGCGGCTGTGCGGGCATGGAATACACCATGGAATATGTTGACGAGGCCGATCCGAACGACGAGATCGTCGATCAGGATGGTGCACGGGTTCTAATTGCACCGATGGCGCAGATGTTTCTGTTCGGGACCGAGATCGATTACGAGACATCCCTACTGGAAAGCGGCTTCAAGTTTAACAATCCCAATGTCGAAGATGCCTGCGGTTGCGGTGAATCGATCAAATTTAAAGACCCCGCTGAGCTTGCACGGGATTTGAACGGCAGCTAACTCACGCGCGGCCTTGCGATCTTTGACACAAGATCCCCCTACTGTTTCACTTAAGGAGTTCCATCATGCGTCGTAAAATAGCGGCTGGCAATTGGAAGATGAACGGCACACTAACACAACTTGAACACTTAAACGTGCTGGCCAAACGCCACCCTACACCCAAGGTTGATATAGTCGTTTGTCCACCCAACACGCTGATAGCGCCTGCCACAGCCCAGACCGGCACCACCGCGATTGCCATCGGAGCGCAGGATTGCCATACGGCGACCACTGGTGCCCACACCGGAGACACCTCTGCCCAGATGCTTAGCGAAGCCGGAGCATCCCATGTACTGGTTGGGCACTCGGAACGGCGCTGCGACCACGATGAAACCGATAGGGTCGTCTGCGGCAAAGCCCAAGCGGCCATAGCACAGGGGCTTATTGCGATCATCTGCCTCGGCGAGACCCTGCAACAGCGCGAGGCAGGCAGCACCCTTGAAGTGATTGCCGACCAGTTGGCCGCCTCGATCCCCGACATAGCGACCGGTGAAACCGCAGTAATCGCCTACGAACCCGTGTGGGCCATCGGCACGGGGTTGGTGGCAACCGCTGCACAAATCGGAGAAGTTCACGGCTTTATCCGCGCGCAGCTGATAAAACGGTTTGGTGAGGACGCCGGCCAAAGATTCCGTCTGCTTTATGGGGGCTCGGTGAAGGCCGGCAACGCAGACGAGATCTTTGCAGTTGCAGATGTCGATGGCGCGCTTGTCGGTGGCGCCAGTTTGAACTGTGATGATTTCTCTCCGATCATCACAGCTTTGGAAAACAGCTCCCCTTAAGCCACACGTCAAATCGGCCCGTTGCACCGATAAATTTTCGGCTTGGATTAAACCGGCAGTGCCGCCAAAGCCACACGTCGGCCTTCCGCCAAAAGCACATTATAGGTGCGGCACGCAGCGGGCGAACTCATGGGTTCGACCCCAAAACCGGCATTTTCCAAGCATTGCCGCACAGGGTCTGGTAAAAAGGCGATCTCTGCGCCAGTGCCGACAAACACAACATCTACCGCATCAGAAAACGCGATCAACGGGTCAAGATTGTCATAGCCCTGCCATGCGCACAGGCCTGTTGGCCCCAGACAGATCGGCCCTTGCACCACCTGCCCCGCGACGCGAAAAAAACCTGGACCATAACCATCCACCGGGACGCCCTCGAAAAACTTCATCTCATTCATCTGCATAAACATCTCCTAATCCCAGAGCGGCAAACTGCCAACAGCTGCAGCAAGTGTGACGATATAAGCAACCCAGCGATAAAATGTCTCTTTTTCGGGATTAAAAATATAACCGCCGGCTATGTTGCCCAACATCGACGGGACGAGAAGCACCAATCCGATAACAACTGGCAGAGCTACCAAATCACCACTCAGCGCCATACTTAGTAACAACGATAAATCAAACAGAAAAAGATAGATCATCGTATTGGCCCGGATGATCGCGGGCGCCAGCCGACTGGCCATATGAAGGATAATCACCGGTGGCCCCGGCATGCCTGAGATGCCCCCGAGAAAGCCACCACACACACCTGCCCCGAACAGGACCTTTGGGGTCAAGAAAGCAGCGCGGATGCGAAACCCGGCGATTAATGCCAGCGGAGCTGAAAGCGCAATACCCGACACCAAATAGCGAAACAGCAAGGTGTCCATCTGCCCCAAAACCAACAAGCCCAGCGGCAACGCCAGCCCCATGCCGAGGATCATCCACAGGATCATCATGGGCCTGCCATCACGGTAGGCGCGCGGCAGATTGGGGACAGGACCAAAAATATCCATTGCAACAAGGGTCATAACGCACCAGAGGGGTGGCAAAAACTGACCCGCTAACGGCATGAAAATCAATGCGGACCCAAAGCCGGAAAACCCACGCACAAACCCTGCCAGCAAGGCGGCAGTGATCAACCAGATCAGACCCTCGAACTGCAGCGCCTGCCACAGAACGTGGGCCTCCGTCTCAGGCATCTACATTGGCAAACTGATTCCCGGTGTTGGCGTCAGGTTTCGACCAGTCACGCTTGACCCCCAAACGCAACAACAGCGCCGAGGCCACGAAAACCGATGAATAGGTGCCGACAATAACCCCCCAGATCATCGCAAATATAAACCCACGGATGACATCCCCGCCCAGCACAAATAGCGCTATCAAGGCCAAAAGGGTTGTCACCGATGTCATCACCGTACGCGACAAGGTCTCGTTGATCGACTGGTCCATCACCTCTTGCAACAGCTTCTTTTTATATTTGCGCAGGTTCTCACGCACCCGATCAAACACCACAACAGTGTCATTAAGCGAATACCCAACAATGGTCAGAAGCGCCGCAATGATCGCCAGATCAAACCGGATCTGTAACATCGAAAACACCCCGATGGTTAGCAGTACATCATGCACCAGTGCCCCCACAGCCCCAACGGCAAACTGCCACTCAAACCGCAGCCAAATGTAAATAAGCACCGCCCCTATCGCCAATAACACCGCAATTGCTGCGGTCTGAATTAGCTCTCCCGATACTTTCGGCCCGACAGATTCAACCGACATAAACTCAATNTCCGGTGCCACNGTGCGCAGGGTTTCAAGCGCCCGATCAACGATGTCCGAAGAAATCGCCTCTTGCCCGTCCTGTGCTTGTATCCGGATCATCGTNACGTGCTGATCCTCGCGAAAGTTGGGGTCAAATACCTCAGAGATGGTGATATCGCCAAGATCAAGCTGTTGGAGCGCGGTCCGGTATTCGGCTACATTGACCACCTGAGCGCTTTCGGTACGCAGCGTTGTCCCCCCCCGAAAGTCGATGCCGAAATTCAAACCCTGAGACAGAAAGGACACGATAGAGGCCAGCATCAAAAAACTCGAAAAACCCAAAAACATCTTCGAGCGTGAGAAAAAATCGTAACTGGTATTTTGTGGAACAAGTCGAAGACGCATATCAAACCTCAATCGTTTTTGGTCGGCGGTTTTCAAACCAGACGACAATCATCAAACGTGTGACGAATATTGCCGTAAAGACCGAAGTTAAAATACCCAAGCCCAGCGTGATCGCGAACCCGCGCACTGGCCCAGACCCCATCGCAAACAAAATCACCGCAGTGATAAACGTGGTGATATTGGCGTCCAAAATGGCACTCAGTGCCTTTTCATACCCCAATTCAATCGCCCGCGCCGGCCCACGTGCCGATTTCAATTCTTCACGAATGCGTTCAAAAATCAGCACATTCGCATCAACCGCCATACCGATGGTCAACACAATACCAGCAATTCCGGGTAAGGTCAGCGTGGCTCCAATCAGGCTCAGCAGGCCAAAGATCAGCCCGACATTGACGATCAGCGCGATATTGGCGAACACCCCGAACAAACCATAGCTGAGGATCATAAACCCAAGCACCGCGGCAAAGGCCACCACACAGGCCAGTTTCCCAGCTTGAATACTATCGGCCCCAAGTTCTGGTCCGATGGTGCGCTCCTCAAGGAAATCAAGCCCCGCTGGCAGTGCGCCTGCCCGCAAAAGCACCGCAAGATTGGTGGTTTCCTCAACCGTGAATCTGCCGGTTATAATGCCCGAACCGCCGGCAATATGCGACTGGATCACCGGCGCGCTGATCACCTCGTCATCGAGCACAATCGCAAACGGGTTGCCGATATTTTCCGCAGTATAATTCCCGAACTTTCGGGCGCCAGAGGTGTTAAAGCGGAAACTCACCGCCGGGCGACCGTTCTGGTCAAAGCTGGGTTGCGCATCAACCAGTTCTTCACCGGTAACAACCGGGGCTTTTTCAAGTTTGAAAAATACACCCTCTTCATCAAGTGACGGCAATATCTCATTGCCACTTCCCGCAGGCGCATCGACGCCAGAGGCGCGCCCCACCACCGGCTGAAACGTCAACTGTGCCGTGGTGCCAATGATGGCTTTCAACTCGGACGCCGAGCCAATGCCCGGCACTTGAATCAAAATCCGACTGGTGCCCTGTCGCTGGATTGTCGGCTCGCGGGTGCCCACTTCGTCGATCCGGCGGCGAATAATTTCAAGCGCCTGTTTGACCGTGCGGTCATCCGTGGCCAGTTTTTCCGCCTCAGACAGCTGCACCTGCAAAACGCCGTCTTGCGCAGACACAACGATGTCCGTCTCACCCACGCTGCTGACCGACACCACCGGCCGTGCCAAGGATCGTACCACCTCAATCGCGCGGTCCGTGCCTTCGGGTTGCGAAATTTTTACCTCCAGACGGTCAGGTTCGGACGGTTGCAACCGTATCGTACCGATCACTGCGCGTTCGGCGCGCAGCGCATTGCGCACTTCGGGCCACATCGCCTGCATGCGCGACGCATAGACATCGCTGACCTGAACCTCGGCCAAGAGATGCGCACCCCCGCGCAGATCCAGTCCAAGGTTCACCAAAGCAGACGGTAAAAACCCCGGCCAATCGGTCGAGACCGCCGCGCCCGTTTGGTCGGCCTGCCCGGCCGCACTGAGCGCTTTGAGCGCATCATTATGGGTTTCAACCCGCGTATAGAATGCGTTTGGCAACGCCAAAAACAGGCCAATCACGCACATAGCGACGATCAGAATGCGCTTCCATAAATCAATTTGCAGCATTGCGTGCAGCCTTTATCAGAAATCAGGACGCGGCAGGTTCAGTCTTGGTGATGACCTTGGCGATAGTAGATTGCACAACGCGCACTTTCACGCCTTCGCTCAATTCGACCTCAATCTCGTTGTCGTCTTTCACTTTGAGAACTTTGCCGATCAAACCGCCTTGGGTGATCACCTGATCGCCACGCCGCAGCGCTTCGACCATTTTCTGATGTTGCTTGGCTTTTTGTTGCTGCGGACGGATCAACAGGAAGTACATGATACCGAAAATAAGGATGAGGGGGATAAATTGTTGAAACGCTTCCATAGTCTGTCCTTTTGATTGCGGGCCGGACGGCCAGCACATTGTTTGCCAATGATCGCCAGATCTCTGACGAAGTCTGGGGGAACCTAAGCGAGCCAAGGGGCGTTTGCAAGACGTGGGCAGGCGGCAATACCGGATAAACCCGGCTTATCCCCTGCCAAACCGCCCTTGGGGCCGTCGGGCCCGTCGCACAGCTTGCCAATCAGCGACCAAATCAGCGGGCCAGCGTCCCGGACAGGCAATCGGCCACACAATCGGCCACACAGGCCACATAATCAGCCACCCGGCAGGCCGCCCAATCGGACACTTGATCGCCACGCGTTAATCGGGTTGAGTGGGGTATTGCCGTATTCTTCTTTAGGTTATTTTTGTGCAAGAGATATTTTTAAAGTTGATCCAACATCCGCTGCTGTGGGTTTTTCTGGCAACCGGCGGTGTGTGGCTATAGGCGGACTTTACTGGTGGTTAACCTTGGTGCCCCGGCGCGATCGGAGTATCCACCNGGCCAGGCTGCTCTCAGCCCTGGACTTTAGGGGCTGGTGGCAAGATCATTACGTTATCGTTGTGATCGGGGCCGGTNTGGTGATGATTGCCGNGGCGTTTCATTATTATCTGATCGATATCATCAGATCTGTTCGGCTGATCGTTGCACAACTCGTCGCATTGCTGTCGGAAACCCAAACCCCGGCGCCTGCAGATATCGCCACCCCGTCGCAGATCGAAAAATCCGGCGATCCCACAGCCATCCGCGATCTGTCTTACGCAATCGCGGTGCTTTTGGGCGTGCTGGTCGCCGCCTCGACCGTGCCGTTTGCGCTGATCCGGGTGTGGATCAACGACCGCACGATTAACGCCGCCGAACAAGGCTTGATCACCGACCGGATCAACACCGCCGTCACCGGCTTGGGCGTGGAAAAAACCGTCAAACAAACCGCACCGGATGGAACAACCACCGAAAACACTGACGCCAATATCGAGGTGCGGCTTGGTGCGGTTTATGCGCTGGAACGCATTTCCCAAGACAGCGACCGCGACCATATGCAGATTATGGAAATTCTCTGCGCTTATATCCGCACCAACGCGCCTTGGCACCCCAAAACACCAGGGCCGATCAAAAGACCACGCGCCGATATTCAGGCCGCGCTG
>NYVC01000138.1 GCA_002684375.1 Marinovum sp. | reverse complement strand
CGGTGCATAAATGCCGTCGCCACAAGACCTCAGCCGATCAGTTTTTTGTACCCGGCCTCACTGAGGTAATCATCCATCTGCCCCAGATCGGCGGCCTTTAGTTTGAAAAACCATGCCTCCCCCAAAGGATCATCATTGACCATGCTGGGGGTGGCGACCAACGCCTCATTGACCTCTACAATCTCTCCGTCCAGTGGTGACAGGATATCAGAGGCGGCCTTGACGCTTTCGATCACCACAATCTCTTCGTCTTTTGCTACAGTGGTGCCAGCCTCGGGCAGTTCGACAAAAACCACATCACCCAATTGTGCCGAGGCGTGATCGGTGATGCCCACCACCACCAAATCGTCTTCGATACGCAACCATTCATGTTCTTCAGTGTATTTCATTACGGGTCTCTCCTATTGACTATCTTTTAAAGTTGGCGGGGATAAACGGCAGTTTGACCACGGTCAAAGGCAGACGTTTGCCACGGATTTCACCAAAAACCTGTGTGTCGACAGCCGCCATATCGGCAGGAACATAGCCCATAGCAACCGGACGGTTTAAACTTGGGCCAAAGCCCCCGGAGGTGATGACACCAATAGCCGAATCAGCGTCAGCCGAGGCAAACAGCGGCACACCTTCGCGCATCGGGGCGCGCCCTTCGGGCAACAAACCGACGCGGCGACTTTTGGGCCCCTGTTGTAATTGGTTCAGAATACGCTCTGCACCCGGAAAGCCCCCGGCGCGGTCCCCTTGCGCGCGGCGGCTTTTCTGTATCGCCCACGCCAGACCGGCCTCAACCGGGCTGCTGGCTGTATCAATATCATGGCCATACAGGCACAAGCCCGCCTCAAGGCGCAGAGAATCGCGCGCACCCAGACCGATTGGCTCAACCTCGGGGTGCTGTAACAGCGCCTGCGCCAAATCTTCGGCCACAGCGACGGGCACAGAAATTTCATACCCATCCTCACCGGTATAGCCCGAGCGCGACACCCAGCATTCAGCACCGGCCAGAGGCACGGTTTTAACATCCATAAAGCTCATGCCCGCAACCATCGGGTGATGTTCTGCAAGCACCACCTCGGCGGCCGGCCCCTGCAGCGCCAGCAATGCTCGATTGGTGATCTCTTCAACGGTTATTTCTGGTTCGAGCTGCCGTTTTAGATAGGCAATATCGTCGATCTTGCAGCCTGCATTGACCACCATAAAAATATGATCCCCACGGTTTGCCAACATCAGATCGTCGCTGATACCGCCCTCAGGCGTGGTGAAAAACCCATAGCGTTGACGGTCATGCGGCAAATCGAGGATGTTGACTGGCACAAGAGTTTCAAGGGCCCGCGCCACTGTGTGATAATTGCGCCCCCGCAACACCACTTGTCCCATATGGCTGACATCGAACAGGCCAGCGTGGGCCCGGGTGTGAAGATGCTCTTTGAGCACCCCTAAAGAATATTGTACCGGCATGTCATAACCAGCAAAGGGTACCATTTTGGCACCTTTTTTTTCATGCAGCGCATGCAGAGGCGTACGGAGCAACGTCATGTTTCCACCTATATTTATGCCAAAAACGAAGTTTAAACGCATCGGCATCCCATAAGCTCCGGCTTAAGCCAGTGCAGCGATGCCCCCTCTGTCTTTTTGCCTGAGATCGTTATCCCTTCGGCGGACGCAGTTTACGCGCCTCTCTCCAGAGTGTTTTAATCAAAATGGTCCTGTTGCCTGAGAGTTTCCGGGGCGGTTGCTCCTTCGGCACCAGCACGCGGCTGGTTCTCCCATTTTGATGACGCACCATAGTCTGCTGTTTTAGATCTGACAAGACAGGTTTTAAGACACCCCTGAAGAACTTGAATTGGCCCATTTTACCCTTGCAAATTGATCCGTTTGACTTCGTGTTTTTGATCAGCGATCTTGCCGAGATGACACACCCTTATTTCTTTGGCTACGGGTCGTTGGTGAACGCCGCCACCCATAGATATGCCCCGACCGAAAGGCTGCGCATTCAGGGCTGGCGCCGGACCTGGCGACAGGCAATAGACCATCCGGTGGCGCTCCTGAGCGCGGTGCCGGATGATCATAGCGCGATTGACGGGCTGATCGCGCCAGTGCCCGACAACGACTGGGCGGCCCTGGATATCCGCGAACAAGGCTATGACCGGCTGACTTTGTCTGTGGGTTCATTGCCAGAAATGTATCAAGAGCATGATATTGCGATTTATGCTGTGCCAGAAACTCCTGCAGATACCGATGCGCAGAGGCCCCCGATCTTGCTGAGCTATCTCGATGTGGTTCTTCAGGGCTATCTGCAGCAGTTCGGCCCGCAGGGTGCTAATCTGTTTCTTGAAACAACCGACGGCTGGGATCGCCCTGTTCTGAATGACCGCGCCGCGCCGCTTTATCCGCGCCATCAAGCGTTAGACGCGGCACAACTTGCTTTTGTCGATCGAGCCATAGAGCGACTGGCCGTCAGCGTTGTCCAACCCTAACCGCGGGCTTTAATCACCTGAAGCAGGGGCAGAACCGCCGACATGTCGGGACCATGCTGCTGTCCGGTCAGTGCCTTGCGCAACGGCATAAACAATCCGCGCCCCTTGCGCCCCGTGGCGGCTTTGACCGCGGCCGTCCACGTCCCCCAGCTTTCGCCGTCCAGCGGGCCCATTGGCAACAGCGTCATCGCTTGGGCAACGAACTCTGAATCTTCGGCCTCGATAACCGGATCAGCACCTTGCGAAAACAGTCTCCACCACGCCGCCAGATCATGACGCGTTGTGATATTTTCGCGGGTGACAGCCCAAAACTGTTGCGACAGATCCGCTGGAACGCCCAGCGCCGCAATCTCATCGGCCAGTGCCGAATGCTCGAGCGTCTGCAGATGGCGGCCCGTCAGTGGAAACAGGTCATCGACATCAAATTTGGTTGGCGCCGATCCGAAATGCGTCAGGTTGAACCCTTCGGCGATCGTTGTGAGGTCGTCTCGCAACTCGATCGGATCGCTGGAGCCCAGACGGGCCATCTGGCTAAGCAATGCGGCCGGTTCAACCCCTTGCTGCCGCAGATCGCGCAGTGCCAGTGTCCCCAAACGCTTTGACAGCGCTTCGCCTTGCGGACCCGTTAATAACGAATGATGCGCAAACGCCGGCAGTGTGCCCCCTAGCGCCGTAATCATCTGGATCTGGGTGGCGGTGTTGGTTACATGATCCGACCCGCGCACCACATCAGTGACGCCCATTTCGATATCATCCACGACCGAAGCCAAGGTGTACAGTACCTGACCATCACCACGGATCAAAACGGGATCACTGACGCTTGCGGCATCAATCGACATTTCACCCAGAATACCGTCTGTCCATTCAATCCGCTCAAGATCCAGCTTGAACCGCCAGTGACCTTGGCCGCGCTCGGCGCGCAATTGCTCTTTTTCGGCCTCTGTCAGCGCAAGCGCCGCACGGTCATAAACCGGTGGCTTACCCATATTGAGTTGCTTTTTACGCTTGAGATCAAGCTCGGTCGGGGTCTCGAAACACTCGTAAAACCGACCCATCGCGCGCAATTGATCAGCCGCAGCGCTATAGCGGTCCAACCGTAACGACTGGCGCTCAACCCGATCCCAACTCAATCCGAGCCACGTCATATCTTGTTGGATTGCCTCAACATAGGCTTCCTTAGAGCGCTCTGGATCGGTGTCATCAATCCGCAGGATGAAGTCGCCTCCAGCCTTGCGGGCAATCAGGTGGTTAAACAGCGCTGTGCGCAGGTTTCCAACATGAATATAACCAGTGGGGGACGGTGCGAAACGGGTGGTTGTCATGGAAATCTCTCCTGTTCACAGGCCGTGTCCCATATGTGACCGCCATTGTCCAGAAAGCGTGACGCTGAGACGGCTTTCGCTAGCCGCGATCACGCCAGCGATTGACAATGGGATAACGGCGGTCAAGCCAGAACGCCTTTTTGCTCAGCCGTGTACCCGGAGCCGACTGAAACCGCTTGTACTCGCTGATATAGAGCAAATGCTGCACCTGTTTGACCTCCGCCTCGGCAAACCCTGCGGCAACGCACTCTGCAACCGAAGCATCTTTGTCAACCAACATCTCTAGAATGCCGTCCAGCACCGGATAATCGGGCAGGCTGTCGCTGTCTTTTTGATCGGGGCGCAGTTCGGCCGAGGGTGGTTTGGAGATCACACGCTCGGGGATGACAGCCCCCGCGGGTGCCATCATCCAACCACGGTGCTGGTTGTTACGCCAGCGGCAAATCTCGAAAACCCGCGTTTTATAGAGATCTTTGATCGGATTATACCCGCCTGCCATATCCCCGTATATCGTCGCATAGCCCACCGCCACTTCGGATTTATTGCCTGTGGTCAACAGCATTTCACCAAATTTATTTGACAGTGCCATGAGCAGCAGACCGCGCAGACGCGACTGGATGTTTTCTTCGGTCAGATCAGGCTGCGTGCCCACAAACAATGGCGCAAGCGTGCCGGTGATCGCAGCCTGTCCCTCTGTGATGGGCACAAAATCATACGCACATCCCAGATTTTCCGCGACGGCTTTGGCATCCTGCAAAGAGCTTTCAGAGGTATAGTCGGACGGTAGCATCACACAGCGCACATTCTCCGCACCTATGGCGTCGGCAGCAATCGTGGCGACAATCGCGCTGTCGATCCCCCCCGATAAACCCAACAAAACTTTGGCAAAACCGGATTTACGCAAATAATCGCGCACCCCCAGCACCATCGCATGATAATCCTGTTCCAGCATATCAGGAATTCTGGCTTTCGGCCCGTCCTCGGCGCGCCAACCCTCGGGACCACGCAGTAAATCGATATGGGCAACCGTGTCTTCAAACAGCGGCAATTGCACCGCCAGCGCACCGCCGGGGTTCAGCACGAAACTGCCGCCATCAAACACCTGATCATCCTGCCCACCGACCATATTGAGGTAAATCAGCGGCAGGCCGGTTTCGATCACCCGCGCCACCATGATATTTTGACGCACCGATAATTTCTCGCGATCATAGGGCGATCCATTGGGGATTAATAAAAACTCTGCCCCGGTTTCAGACAGCGTCTCAGACACATCCTCATACCAAGCATCCTCGCAGATCGGGCTGCCAATACGGGTATCGCCCACACTATATGGCCCGCCCAGCGGTCCGGCATCAAAGATCCGCACCTCGTCAAAGACGGTCTCGTTTGGCAGGTGGTTTTTCAACACCCTAGACGTAATTTCACCCCCGCGCAAAATGAAATACGCATTGTAAAGTTTGCCATCTTCCGCCCAAGGACCACCGATCCCCAACGCGGGACCATCAGCACAGTCTGCGGCCAGTTGCGTCACCGCAGCCATGGCCGCGTGATGAAACGCTGGTTTGACCACCAGATCTTGCGCATTATAGCCGGTGATAAACATCTCCGGCAGAGCCACCATATCGGCACCGGCATCACGGCCCTGTTGCCAGACCCGGCTGGCCAGTGCGGCATTGCCATCTATATCACCCACGGTGGGGTTGCTTTGTGCCAATGTCAGACGGAACCTATCAGTCATATTTGGTGCCTTTTCAAAGTCTCAAGCGTTGACTTAGCAGATCACACGCCAAGGAAAAGGGGGGGCGTGGGATGATTTTCACGCAAAAGCACCTAGACCCAACCCGTTAGGGGATTTTTCTGTAAGGTTATTTCAAAGTCTCTGGCTAAAACCAAACAATTGCCACCGCAATGCGCCCTGCCGCGATACCAAGGCTTTCACGCAGATCAGCGCCATCACATCGCTGTGACACCGCAAAAACAAGGCATTGCCAATGATCACCAAGACGCATTTGGCGTCAAGCCAGACATTTAATATTCAGGGTTGATAAACGCGGGGCCTTGTGGCCCAAGCCGAAGCCCCTGACGGAGCTTTTTATAGGGAATATCAGTAAGTTTACAGGGATTTTGACCGGCGGCTACTGCGAACAACACCCTCTCGGCAATCGGTTCAAAATCCGCCAGAAAATGAATGGCACTTTTAACCACCACGATCCCATAGCTTTCCGGATCACAGCCAATATGGCGAAAAATCTCTCGATCTGCCGTCTGCGCACGATTTGAGCCAATCACAACGACAATTTCACCAGAGTTTTTCAGCGTGAGTGTCACTGCGGCCATCTTGCCAAGATTGGCAGAAATGCCTGCAAGCATCGGCCCAGCGCAGATAAAGCGACCCTCTGACAAGTGTTTCACTGATCCAGTCACAACAATTTCTGGGCCATTTTGCTCGGGGAATGTGCCGCCTAAGGTCAACTGGACCTGTGCCCCAACACCAGCTTTGTGACACAAACGGGCCGCCTCAGGCGCCCAGAACATGCCCAAGAGCGCCGGGATGTTATGCTTTAAAAGCGCTGCAAGAATTCCCGTGCTGTCACCACTTGAACCCGCACCGGGATTGTCTTGTGGATCCGCAATAATCACCGGCCGCTGCGCCTGTTTCGCCAGATCACCTGCAGTTTGCACAGCATCATCCACCGCCATTAATTGATCGTCAAAACTGTCTTCAGCCGCCGCCAGCGCTGCAACAACCGTTGCGGTAGCCGCCGCAACCGCGGCTTGATCATAGCCACACGCAAAGACCGACATCCCACAGTTTGGAATATCGGCCGGAGGAAATCCAAACGCCAGATCAACCGACAAAACCCCCTGAATTTCCAAACTTTCAAGCTTTTGATATAGCTGCTGCCCGGGCTGCCTGCGGGTCGACTGCGCGGTGATAGGCACCATGAAATCCACTTGTCTAAAAGACTTGTAGGGCAGTTTTTCACAGCGCAATATTGTGTCAAATACCCGCGCCGCGCGGCGCCCTGTCTCGGCCATATCAACATGAGGATAGGTGCGATAGATCACCAGCGCACTGACCAAATCACAAAACTCCGGGCTGATATTACCGTGCAGATCAAGACTGACAACAATCGGCAAATCTGCCCCGACAAGCGCACGAATCCGTTTCAAAAGCAACGCCTCGCCATCATCGGCCTGTTCCGTCACCATAGCACCATGCAGATCAAGATATAGCCCATCCAGCCGCCCCGCCGCTTTGATCCCCGTCAACATGCGTTCACAAATCGCGTCAAAGGCCGCTTGCGTGACCAGACCACCCGGTTCGGCCACAGCATACGAAATGGGTATCAAATCACACATTGAAGCCGTCTCAATAAACCCACTGATAGGAACATTAAGCCCGGTGCAAGTCTCTAGTATCTGATCGCCAACGCAAAAAGCCGGCCATGACCCCGGTGTCATAAACTGCTCCCAACCAGTCACAAAGGGGGCAAAGGTATTTGTCTCATGTTGAAAAGTGGCAATTGCAATTTTTGGCCGTGCCATCTCGTGTCTCCACCTGCACTGTGAATTTTCCAACAACAGCCCCTTGGGACCAGATTTCAGGAATACTCAACGTGGGTCGTTAGAATTAACAATCATGGTGGTCGGAAAAGGGATCTCGATACCCGCGACATCAAAGGCCTCTTTGACACGACGGGTCAGATCAAACTTTAATGTCAAATAGTCCGAGGCGTCGCACCACAACCGCAAGGTAAAATCGACAGAACTTTGGTTCAAAGCGCTGACTTTGATCAAGGGATCAGGTGCTTTGTGGATGCGCGTGTCGCCTGCGACCAGATCCGTAAGAACGGCGTCTGCCCGCGCCAGATCTGTGCCGTAGGAGACGCTGAAGACAAGATCAAGCCTGCGTTTATCATACACCGAGTAATTTGTAATTGGCGCGCCCCAGACCTGCCCGTTTGGCACAATCACCTGCAGATTATCCGTGGTTGCCAATTCAGTGGTAAAAATAGAGATTTCTTTCACTGTTCCAGACTGACCCGATACCGAGACAAAATCCCCCTGTTTGAATGGGCGGAATACAATCAGCATGATGCCAGCCGCGAAATTTGACAACGTGCCTTGCAGTGCCAATCCCACGGCAAGACCCGCGGCGCCCAACAGCGCCACAATCGAGGTGGTCTGCACGCCAAAACTGTTGAGCACGAAAGTCGCGCCGACAATTATAACCACAATTTGCGAGAATTTGCTGAGAAAAACAAACAGCGTATCGTCAAGCTGGTCATATTTAAAGCCCAGCTGCGCGATCGATGATTTCACCCAGCGTGACAATATGAAAGTCACCACCAGCACACAGATTGCTGCCAGAATGTTTGTCATGAAATCAATCACGGGCTGCGTGGATAAAAACCCCTGTAAAGACTGTAGCGCACTCATTGCTATCTTCCCTTCGTAGTACTTAACTGGCGCCCGGTGGTCCGCCTGCGCGGCTGCAAAAAAGAGGCCCGGCAATTGGGCAAAAGTCAGCTTTTGGCGATCACATGCGGTTGGTGCTTGATTCCTGATTTGGTTCAATCTACGCAGCCAAGCATGGTGATACAATCCGGCAATTTGCATAATTAAAAATACAAGTAAGCCGGACATACCCGAGCCCATAAACAGCTCGCCACAGAGAAGAAAAGGACGGCAGATATGAAAGCAATGCAGCTTACCGACTATGACCAGCCACTGGTCTTGCGTGACATTCCCGTTCCAACGGCTGAGGCTGGGCAGGTGACGGTTAAAATTCATACCTGCGGACTGAATTTTGGCGATCTTTTGATCATCAAAGGCACCTATCAGGAGCGACCCCAATTGCCCTTTACCCTTGGTATGGAAATCTGCGGCACTGTCACCGAAGTGGGAGCCGGCGTGACAGATTTGCGGGTTGGTGACCGAGTTGCATCGTACAACGGGTTTGGAGGGTTGGCTGAATATGCCGCTATAGCCGCTGATATCTGCGTGCCAGTGCCTGCAGAAATGTCCGATCGTGATGCCGCCGCGTTTTTGGTGGCCTATGGAACTTCGCATGTGGCGCTGGGTTATAAAGCGCATCTTCGCCCCGGCGAACGGCTCTTGGTCTTAGGTGCGTCAGGTGGAGTCGGCTTAACGGCAGTTGAGTTGGGCAAACTAATGGGAGCCGAAGTCATCGCATGTGCGCGGGGTGCCGAAAAGTTACAGGTCGCCAAAGCCGCCGGAGCCGACCATCTGATCAATTCCGAAACCGATGATATTCGCGATATCGTGCGGGCCTTGGGCGGGGCCGATGTTGTCTATGATCCGGTCGGCGGTGATCAATTCAAAGCGGCTTTGCGGGCGTGCAATCCAGAGGCGCGAATTCTCCCGTTAGGCTTTGCCAGTGGCGAGGTGCCACAAATACCCGCCAATATCCTTCTGGTGAAAAACCTGACGGTAATCGGATATTACTGGGGTGGTTATAGCAAGATAAAACCAGCCGTGCTGACCGATAGCTTTGCCCAATTGATCGCATGGTATCAAGGTGGCAAACTGACGCCGCACATCAGCCATACTTTGCCTTTGGCACATTGCAATGAGGGACTTGAACTATTGCGGACCCGCAAGGCAACCGGCAAAGTGATCATTGAAATCGGTTAGAGCTTCACATTCGCAGCCGGCCGCCGAAACAGACAGCTGTGTTATGCCGCTCTATCATCAAACGACATAAGCCTGACAACGCGGCCTGATACAGCTATTAGACCTTTTTCCCAATCGCCCTAGCTTTTCGGTATGTCACAGGAGGTAAATGAACATGAAACATCTGATAACCGCCGCAATACTGGCTCTTACATTGGGTAACCCAGCACAGGGCGGGGACACGGTTTTGGACAATTTTGAATCAAGCCCTGAAACCCGGTGGCGGTTTGTCTCGGATCAGGTGATGGGTGGCGTATCACAAGGGCAGGTCAACTTTTTAAGTGAAAGCGGAACGGCCTTTGCCCATATGACCGGCACCGTGAGCCTTGAAAACAACGGCGGGTTCATCCAGTTTGCCCACGACCTGAAAACGGCGCCATCAGCCGAAAGCACTGGGATAACCATTAAGGTCCGTGGCAACAGTCAAGGCTATTTTGTACATCTAAGGACGTCGGGCACACTGTTGCCATGGCATTATTATCAGGCCGCCTTTGAGGTGACTGAAAACTGGCAAGAGATACGCCTGCCATTTGACAGCTTTAAAAAATCGAACAGGATTCTGCGAAAAGTGCCAAAACCAACGTCGTTGAAATCCATCGGTATCGTCGCGTATGGCCGTGCCCATAATGCCGACATTCAGGTTGCCGAGGTTGGGTTTTACTAAATAGCATCAGGCCCTGCATGGCTCACCACGCACCATCGCCGGTAAAATTCTTGGCAAACCGAAATTATTGGCGGTGATGCGGAACGACAGTCGGGCAATGTACATTTTTATAAGACCGCAGGTATCCCCAGTTCTATATGGACAGGCCCGGCATCTGCTGCTATTTTTGATGTTTTTTAGGTATATGCACTCAATACTGCCCCGCAAACTGGACCGGCATTCGCATTATAAAGCCTCAAATATTAAGAGAGCTACTTATTTTGAAACTTCTTGTGACCGGAGGTGCAGGCTATATCGGCACCCACAGCATTATTGAATTACTGAATGCCGGACATGATATAAGCGTGATCGACGATCTATCTAATAGTCATATCGCGGCGTTGCAAAGGGTAAGAAAACTGACCAAGCGCGACTTGGCTTTCATGCAGGCAGACCTGTGCGATACCACAGCTGTTTCTGCAGAATTACAGCGGTTTCACCCCGATGGCGTGATCCATTTCGCCGGATTGAAAGCAGTGGGAGCCAGTGTTGCCCGCCCCTTAGACTATTATCGTAAGAACGTTGGCGGCACGCTGTTATTGCTGGCAGGGATGGAGCGAGTTGGCTGTCACAAAATTGTCTTTTCCTCATCAGCCACAGTCTATGGTCTGCCACAATACCTGCCCTATGACGAACAGCACCCGACAGAACCAGTAAACCCTTATGGGCACACAAAATTAATGATTGAGCAAATTTTGCGAGACTGGAGCGTCACCCATCGCGACGCATCTGCGGTGTGCTTACGCTATTTCAACCCTGCAGGAGCCCACCCTTCAGGAGAAATTGGTGAAAATCCCAAAGGTGTGCCGGATAACCTGATGCCATTTCTGGCCCAAGTTGCCAGCGGGCACCGTCCCGCTCTAACGGTGTTTGGCAATGATTTCGAAACCCGCGACGGGACCGNAGAGCGTGATTACATCCACGTTGTCGATTTAGCCCGTGCCCACCTGGCTGCGATTGAACATGTCCGCACCAACTCCGGCTTTCAGGTTTTCAATATCGGGACCGGACGCGGCGTGACNGTACTCGAACTGGCAGCAGCCTTCACCCGAATGAGCGGCCGCCCTATTGCAACTACCGTTACCGCCCGCCGGTCCGGCGATCTGGCGCGGTTTTATGCCAATGCGCAACGAGCTGAAAAAACTCTTGGCTGGACGGCCCAGAAGTCTCTTTTTGACATCTGCGCAGACGCATGGCGGTGGCAGAGGCAGAACCCTGATGGATATGATGATTGACAGGCTGTATTCCCCGCCCCGCGCCAGTTGACTTCAAAAATCTCATCTCGCCTCGGTTTTGGTAATCAAAAAAACTCCACAATCAAAAAAGGGCCACAAGACTTACCCCTGCGGCCCCTCTGGCTTTCCACTCATCTGCTTAGTTTTGTCCTAATTCAAGTTACCGATAGCAAACCAAATAGGANCAANAAAGATAGTATTGTCGAGCTTAGGCCAATTAAGCCTTCTCGTGTGANGGTAATTTTCATATTGGACACCCCTTCCTTCATCGTGTTGAGGTGGTCTTGAGACGCAAAAGTTATGCCAACGGACTCATTTCATAATATATAATATCTTAAATAATCTATTTTTGCTTGACCCGGAGATTTACTCGCGTAACGGANGTCNAATCTCCGTATTAGAAATTTACTACTTCTCAAGGTGAGATTTGGCGCCATCAATGAAAATGGTCAAAAATACTTTTTATTTTTTATCACAGTAAACAATACTAGCGGAACATCGCGTAACCTTTGCGTTTATTGGTCTATGTGCAATGCGCCAAATCCGGTATTAAGACAACACACATCAGGTCAGGCAAACCTTCATAGGGANCAAACAGCGCCCGATNCATGAGGTCCGTAATGCTACANACAATCTGTCGCTGGAAAATTTCAATACAGTTTCAAACCGGCACCGATTGTCCCGGCAAAAGGCGGCAAATCTNCGCCTTAATCCAACATTTTTCACGGCTTACCACCCNAGCCAACCGACAGCGACACAATCAGTCAGCCACCTGAGATGGCGGCGAAACAACCCTGAAAGAACCTCACAATTTCGGCATTNATGCGGTTCAGGAAAGGTCGGCGATCAAAACCCAAACGGTCTTGTGCAGGGCGGCCAACTTCCTTGGTAATTCTGTCTGGAAACGGCGACAGAAATACATAGTGATGCGAACCCTCAATCACCTCGTATCGATNTGGNTTAAGTAAANGCAGGTGAAGTCTCTNCGCATGATACGGGAAGCGGAGNGTCACGTCTGCCCCAACCCGCGGCAACATGACAGGCACGGTAACCGCGCTGAGATNATCAAAAGGCAATCCGGCAGGCGCCGCCAAGACACGCAATTGAAAGCGGCGATTATAAAGATCTTGATCTAAATTTACCGGTGGCACNCGGCAGACTGCCCGTCTGNGCCTGAGCCATATCGGCATCAGTTCANCACCCGGTTNNCCCACGCAAAANNCAAGATCGGCCTGCGCATTATTACTGCAATGCTCAGCACTCAGNGAACCGTTCATTCTGCCNCCCGCAGCCGCCAGCACAGTAACGCCTCCAAGCGAGANCCNGAAGGCGCTGANCCTTTGGCGATCAATGCCTGCCCCAAAGATCGGACTGGAAAAGACCGCGTCCAATCCGGCGGTCAATTCAAGAGGTCTCAGCACAGACTGCGCTGAGGTGCCAACCCGCAGCAAATCATCAGGGTGGCGCAGCGCAGCCACGATAAATCCAGCTGTTACCAAACTTTGGACCAACAGATAATAGTTCTAATCGTTGCCGTCCAAGACATGCGAAATCATCACCAAAGGATAAATTCCAGTATTCAGGTGGGCATTCTTTACCAGCGGCAACCGCCATGGTCCAAAATCCGTTGCTGTACTGCTTTGTTCTGACGGAAAATACACCCGCACCGAAACCTGTGCACCGGCAACCCGCAGGCTCAATTTTCGAATACCAATACCCTCAGCGCGGGGGTCTGCCAATGCACCGCTGCCAGCTCTGTCTGTTAAACCCAGACCAAGAGCAAGACCAAAAAATAGACAAANCCTAAGAAGGCATACGCGGAACAATAAACAAAATGCAGCGCCACCACTGTCCGAACCTGCAATTGTCAAAGCTTTGAAGATCNGTTTCATTCCACCTCACGCAAGGCGTATCAAACGAAAACAAATTAGACCCGATCGGATCGTTACCGTGTCCGTTTCCTANGCCNGTANTGNCCGGCTCAGCTTCGATGGGTTGACTTGTGTCTCTCAGCCCNTTGCGGAGTACCNNAACGGCTACTAAGTTTCGTGGCANTAACTTTGGTTGCAAAGCGCAAGCGACTTTGTCACTTCGTGCTGAAAATAGGTTGAATGCGCACAGATTTCACCGTACTGATCCCCAATGTTTAGAATACCGGTCGCAGCCTACCCGGTCAAAACAAGGACAAATAAATGAAAACGATTGTGATCTGCTCTGGNGGATTGGACTCTGTCACGCTCGCCCACCGGGTTGCCGCACAGCAGGACCTCACGGCTCTGGTGTCATTCAANTANGGCCAGCGCCATAAAAAAGAATTGGATTTTGCCGCAGCCTGCAGCACCCGGCTTGGCGTGCCCCATCACATCATAGATATCNGCGCTATCGGTGCCGCCCTCAGCGGATCGGCACTAACCGATGCCATCGATGTGCCCGATGGCCATTATGCAGAAGACAGTATGAAAGTCACCGTCGTGCCCAATCGCAATGCCATAATGTTGACCATCGCCTTTGGAATTGCCGCAGCAGAAAAAGCCGATGCAGTGGCCGCCGCCGTGCATGGCGGTGATCACTTTATTTATCCCGATTGCCGCCCNGGATTTATTGACGCGTTTCAAGNGATGCAGAACCAAGCGCTTGAAGGCTATGCGGATGTCAAACTTTTCACTCCGTATGTCCACCTGAGCAAAGCCGATATCGTNCGCGACGGCGTCACCCATAAGGCCCCGTTCGACGCGACATGGTCATGTTACAAAGGCGGAGCGTATCACTGCGGGCGTTGNGGCACCTGCGTTGAGCGCCGCGAGGCTTTTGAGATTGCCAATGTTCCCGATCCAACGCGTTATGANGACCCGGATTTCTGGCGCNAGGCCATCACAGCCAATCCGTTGGGAAAGGAAACATAATGTACCGCATTTCCAAAGAATTTCATTTTTCAGCTTCGCATCAATTGATCGNTTTGCCAGAAGACCATCAATGTGCCCGCCTGCATGGACATAATTACATCGTTGTTGTCGAATTGACCGCTGAGAGCCTGAACAGCCACGGGTTCATTCGCGATTATCAGGACCTCACTGCTTTAAANCAGTATATCGATAATAATCTTGATCATCGCCACCTCAACGAGGTTCTGGGACACGACCAGACCACCGCCGAACGCCTGGCCAAACATCTCTATGACTGGTGCGCGCCACACTGGCCCGAAGTCTCGGCTGTCAAGGTTAGTGAAACCCCCAAGACATGGGCCGAGTATCGCCCATGACACCCGCCCGNACCCATCCAACCCACGANCCGACCACGGCCAGTGACGCCAAGATACGCGTCAGTGAAATCTTCGGCCCAACAATCCAAGGAGAGGGTGTTTTGATTGGCTTGCCGACGGTTTTTGTCCGTACGGGGGGCTGTGATTATCGCTGCTCGTGGTGCGACAGCCTGCACGCAGTCGACCCCGAATACCGCCATGATTGGGCGGCAATGACCACTGGCGCAGTATGGGATAAAATCACCAATCTCTCAGGTGGTCAGCCGCTGACCGTCTCGCTGTCTGGTGGCAATCCTGCGATCCAGCCTTTTGGTGCCCTTATCCGCCGTGGCCAAGCCGAAGGCTACCGGTTTGCACTTGAAACCCAAGGGTCAGTGGCAAAGGACTGGTTTGCCGAGATCGATACGTTGGTATTAAGCCCAAAACCACCCTCGAGTGACATGGACACCGATTGGTCAGCCTTTGACAAATGTCTGGCAGCAGCCGGCCAGTCGCCGCAGGTGGTGTTGAAAATCGTCATATTCGATGACGCCGATTATCACTATGCCAAACAGACGGCCGCGCGCTATCCGGCATTGGCAATGTATCTGCAGCCGGGCAATCATACTCCACCGCCCGCTGAGGATGACGGCGTTTGCGTCGACCAGGTTGGGGTGATGGACCGACTACACTGGCTGGTCGACAAGGTGACCAAAGACCGGTGGTTTGAGGCGCGGGTGTTGCCACAGCTGCATGTCTTGCTGTGGGGCAATAAACGTGGCGTGTAGAAAAGTCAGAAAGGAAACGGGCTATGTCCTCTAATATTTACGAAAACCTGCAACAGCTTGGCGGACAAACGGCTCTGCCGGACAGTCCCGAGACGGCGGTTTTGGAACGGGTGGAAAACCCGCAGGCCGGAACCCCCTATGCCGTGCGCTTTACCGCACCAGAATTCACCTCGCTCTGCCCGATGACCGGACAGCCTGATTTCGCCCATCTGGTGATTGATTATGTACCGGATGCATGGCTGGTCGAAAGCAAATCACTGAAGCTCTATCTCGGGGCCTTTCGCAATCACGGGGCGTTTCACGAAGACTGCACGGTATCAATCGGCAAGCGGCTTGTCGATTTTCTAAGCCCCCAATGGTTGCGGATCGGTGGCTATTGGTACCCGCGCGGCGGCATCCCAATTGACGTNTTCTATCAAACTGGCCCCACGCCTCAGGACTGCTGGATTCCGGACCAAGGCGTACCCACCTATCGTGGCCGCGGCTGATTGCACAGTTTTTCAAAGCCGCCTTTCTCTGCATACTTGGGCATGCGTACCGCCCCTTGCACACGAGGGCATTGCATGTTTTCTTTGCGGAACAAGCACTGGCTTTGCAGCACAAGCTCAAAGCCATCTCTCATGGCGCGCGTGGATCAGTTTATACTGAACACCAATTGGAGACGTTAAAAATATGAGAACGCAAGCCTACTTTTATGTGACTTTTGCGTATATTTTCCTCAAAGATCATGGAAATGCACCACGGCAAAATTAACAGGGTACGAGCTTAGTCTTTAGAGCCGAAAATATTGCAGCCAAAGGCTGTGCCCTTCCCCCTTATGAAATTACAGCGCGGCAAAAAAGATCTGCCGGCGCAACAAAATTCTGGTTAAACGCACTTTATATCCCAGAAGTCNTATACAGGTACCTTACCGTGCCGGTGATCCGTATTTATGGGTCAGCGCCGACTGAGCAAATTTTGTACTTTTTCAAAACCACTCAGGACGCTGACAAGATCTGCCGGATAAACGGCCAAACAACTTGATTTCAGCACAAATCAACGCAATGATAAATTCATGAACTCTGTGACAACGTTTAGCCCCGCCCAGTCCGTCGAACAAGTTGCCTTCCAGCGCACAGAATTAAGCGTAATCTTATCGCTCTACGGTCGTATGGTTGCCGCAGGCGAATGGCGGGATTACGGCATTTCATGCCTGCGTGAGGTGGCGGTCTTTTCAATATTCAGACGCACCGCCGAGTACCCGCTGTACCGGATCGAAAAGCGCCCAAAACTGCGCAATCGTCAAGGTCAATATGCGGTAATCGGTATGGATGGCCATATCATTAAACGCGGCAGTGACCTTAAAACCGTCCTGCGCGTGTTGGAGCGCAAGCTCATCCGCGCTGTCGAGGAATAAGTCATGCGCACGGTCTGGGGGCGCAGCTCATCTTCGAATGTACAGGCCTTGATGTGGTGCCTTGCAGAATTGGATTTACCGGTTCAAAGACACAATATAGGCGGCAGATTTGGTGGCACAAACAGCACCCAGTTTACTGCATTGAACCCCAATCAGACCATTCCGGTTTTGCAAGACGGGACCGGTCCGCCCATCTGGGAAACTGGTGCAATCCTCAGGTACCTGTGTTGCAAATACGCCAAGCCCCCCTTTTGGCCAACCGAGATCGAGCACCAATCGCAAGTTGATCAATGGGCCGAATGGGCAAAGATCAACATTGCATTATCCTTCACAGGACCGGTGTTTTGGCGAGTCATCCGCACCGCAGCAGCCGACCACAACCAGCCCGCCATTCGTGCCGCCGTCACCGCGCTTGAGCACAAACTTGCAATCGCCGAAGCACAATTGGGACGCAACAAGTTTCTGGCAGGCAACAGCTTTTGTCTTGCCGATGTTCAATTCGGTCATATCCTATACCGCTACTATAATATCGAAATCACCCGAAAAGCGTTACCAAATCTGGCACGCTATTACGGGGGNCTTACCCAAAGGCNGGCCTATCGGGACCANGTGATGTTGGGCTATGACGACCTGCGTGTATCTTNAAACAACCTGCTGCCCGACCCAGGCAGATCGATCCCCAGNTCTAAACCTGAGCCGCCATCTGGCACAAAAGTTCGAACATAATCGAAACCCCCAGAAAAGCGGTGCCACCAGATTGATCAAACGGTGGTGAGACCTCAACCATATCCGCGCCCACGATCCGCACGCCCTGTAACTCGCGCACCACCTGCAGCGCNTGATAGCTATTGGGCCCGCCCACTTCCGGCGTGCCGGTACCCGGTGCAAATGTCGGGTCTACGAAATCGATATCATACGAAATATAAGTATCGCCAGTGCCTGCAATTTCGCGGGCTTCTTGCATNACGTCAGGCACACCGCGATCAAAAAACTCCTCTATCGGAATNATACGAATCCCCTCTGCCTTGGCAAAATCGTAATCTTCTGAATCGTATTGGGTTCCGCGAATGCCAATCTGGACCATCCGTTTGGGATCGAGAAACCCCTCTTCGACAGCNCGGCGGAACGGCGTGCCATGAGTNTACAGCGACCCGTTAAAATAGCTGTTAAACAAATCCGTGTGACTGTCAAAATGGATCATCCCGACNGGGGCATCCTGCGCCAGTGCTTTCAGGACTGGCANTGACGTCAGATGATCCCCCCCCGCAGTTANAGGCAGNATCCCCGCGCTTTTCACCGATTTATAAAACGCGGTGATCCGCTCCATACTATCGATAATATCCACTGGATTTGGTCCGACATCCCCCAGATCAGCGCANTTGGCCGCCTCATAGGGGCGCATGCCGCTCACACAGTGTTGCGCACGGATCATTGTTGAAGCGTCGCGTAACTGACGCGGTCCGTGGCGCGGACCGGGACGGTTGGTCGTGCCGGCATCCCACGGCACACCAATCAGACCGATCTGTACGTCTGAAAACCGCGGATGGTCCGGAGCAACATGCGGCAGGCGCATAAACGTCGGCACCCCGGCGAACCGCGGCAACTCAAATCCGGAAACCGGATGGAAAAAAGTGTCAATCATCTGTCTTCTCCGTTGTAATCGTCTTATTGTTGGGGCCATTTTCCGGCTTTGTCAGGCGCCGCCGCAGAGTGATNCCCCCGTCGCCCTGCGCCGCAATCCGGTCAACTGCAGTCTCGAGCGGTTCATAGACCGTCATCATATGTCCGGCATTTGCGTGCANCAGCATGTCGTGATCCACCACAAAAGCCACATGCCCATGCCAAAACAGCAGATCGCCACGCCGCACCTCTGCATCACTGTCCAGTTCAACACCCAAGGACGCGGCCTGCAAATCACTGTCCGCCGGACAGTCAAACCCACAGATCCAGCAGGCCAGTTGGACCAAACCCGAACAATCGATGCCATCACGGCTGTTACCACCCCATAAATAAGGCGTGCCCAACAGGCGCTCTGCCACAGCAACCGGATCGGCTGGGCACGATGACGCAGCTGAAAGATGCACTGTTGGGATCCAGCCAAAGGGCGTTTTGCTAAAGCGATCCACAGTTGTTGTCACTGCCACAGCTGTACCGAGGGACAATCGTGCCGTCTGTTTGACTTTAAAATCTGGTCTTGGATAAAGATGCGTCGCCGCGGCGCTGACCCAGTGACTTGTGGTCTGTCCAACACCTAACTGGCTCGCCATAAGATAGCCAACATATCCGTCTTTGTCCGCCTGAACAAATGACCAGCCTCCCCGGGTATCAAATACATGCACCCACTCCCCCAGCAAAAGTTGCCGATCACGGGCCCCATTTGGCGTCGCGCATAAATCTGCCACTGGCACAATAACCTGCTGCGTCTCACCTTGGACATAGCGTGGTGCTGCCACTTGCCCTTTCAACGCAATCGCCGCAACATGCGTATTCGCAGCCCTAAGCCGGCGGTCGATCACAATACCAACAGGTGGGGAAGTGCCTCAAGCAGCGCGCGCGGCCCCTGCCCCAATCCGCCTTTACTGCGCCCTGGGGCGGCCGTGCGTTGCCAGCTATAAATATCAAAATGAATATAGTCTTTGGCCTGTTCGACAAACCGCCGCAAAAACAATGCTGCGGTAATCGATCCGGCGAACCCGCCCGCCGGTGCGTTATCTAGATCAGCAATGCCCGGCTCGATCAAGGGTTCATAAGGGTCCCAAAACGGCATCCTCCAAACCGGATCGGCCGTGCGTTTCCCACTGTTTAAAAGCACCTGTGCCAAAGCGTCACTATCCGTATAAAAAGGCGCCAGATCAGGGCCGACAGCAACCCGTGCTGCGCCTGTCAAAGTCGCCATCGAAATCATTAAATCGGGGCTTTCCTCATCCCCCAGCGCCAATGCATCAGCCAGAACCAACCGTCCCTCGGCATCGGTATTATTAATCTCAACCGTCAAGCCCTTACGCGATGTCAAGATATCCTGCGGGCGAAAGGAATTGCTACTGACCGCATTTTCAACCGCCGGGATGAGCACCCGCAAGCGCAAGGGCAGGTTTAGCGCCATAATCATCTGGGCCAAACCCAGAACATTGGCCGCACCTCCCATATCTTTTTTCATCAGACCCATCGAGTTTCCGGGTTTTAGGTTAAGGCCACCAGTGTCGAAACACACGCCCTTTCCCACCAAGGTCAACGTTGGTCCCCGTGTCCCCCAGCGCATATCTATCAGGCGCGGTGCCTGATCTGCCGCGCGCCCAACAGCATGGATCATTGGCAAATTTTGAGCCAACAGCGCCACGCCCTCGATCGCGGTAATCTGCGCATCAAACCGTCCCGCCAGATCGTGACAGGCAGCCTCAAGTTGTGCTGGGCCCATATCACTGGCAGGTGTGTTAACCAGATCGCGGATCAGGGCCTCTCCGGCAGCAATCGCCTCAAGACGCGCAGCATCAACCCCGTCAGGAGCTTTCAACCGCACGGAAGCTATGGGTCTTTTGTGGTATTTTTGAAAACTGTACCCCGCAAGCAGCCAACCGAGTGCTTGCTCATCCAGATCTGCCTCGGGAATACCTTGCTGAAGATGGTAACACCCCTCAGGCAGTTTACCGACTGCGTCGGCCAGAGCAAAACGACTTCGTTTGCGCTTGGAGGCAGAGCCATAGCCGATCAACGCGCACTGGGGATCACCACGATCCGATGGCACCAAAAGGGCCTGCCCCAGTCCGGCGGTAAACTTTGATGACATCACCCAGTTACGCACCCGCTGGGGTTGGGCATCGCACCAATCTTCCAAAGCGGAGGTATCCAAAACGATAACCGGAATAGAGGTTTTTGTGGCCTCGGCGAAGGTGAGCGACATAATGGGTATCCTTGCGACTTTCGACCCCACTGTACCCGCCCCTTTCAAACCTGCAAGAGCAGCGCGCCGCAAGCATGAACGAATTACTTAAAAAGAAAAACTGCAGCGACCGACATGACGGAAAACCAGCCATGTGGCGACCTATCGGGCTGTAAAAGCGCGCCAAACAGGTCGAAACCGCACGATCTTTTCAAATCCATCAATAGGATTTAGGTATTTTACTCCCCAGCCTTGCAAAATGGCACTGACGCCACCTTGAAGTTTGGCGTGCTGCTGAACTTTGCTCAAAAATCAGAGTATCAAGCGGCGGTGCACCTAATGCATCCTATCCTGCAAATCCCAGATTGCCGTCAACGATTGCTCGCCCATGCGCAGCAACCGCGACATTGTTGCCGATAAGGCCACCGAGTCGTAAACATCAATACAGTTTCGAACATCGCGTGCTACACGCTCTAGAACGGGCAGACCAATCAGTTTGCTAAAGGCTTCGATCTCTTCGAGTTTCCGGCGGGCAAGACAATATTCAGCCTTTTGATAGCCTTTTT
>NYVC01000137.1 GCA_002684375.1 Marinovum sp. | reverse complement strand
GATTAAGACTAAGGATTTAAACTTACCAGAGTCTTAGTGTCGCGTCACACTCGCTGCAAGGGTCCGCGACACTTTCACCACAAAACTCTTTAATAAATATTATATCGTATTGTGTCCGCGGAGCTCTATCTCACTCCCATAACGCTGGAGCTCCGATGCAAACACTTTCGAATTTTCCCGCCACACGACAAGCGGGCTTAGACTTATTGTCTAAATTTTCACCCCAAGCGGGACCTGACTACGCCCGCGGCCGTAACTTTGATTTCGGTCCAAATCAGCCAAGATTCGTCTCGGGTCTTTCACCTTTCGTGCGGCGCAGGTTAGTAACCGAACAAGAGCTCATCACCGAGGTCCTGAAACAACATTCAGCAGATGCGGCGGAAAAATTCATCCAAGAAGTATTTTGGCGCAGTTATTGGAAAGGTTGGCTAGAGTTGCGGCCCACCGTTTGGCAAAGCTATCAAACCGGCTTGCGCGGCGCGTGGAACGCCATACAGACTCAGGACGGATTAGAACGCAACTGGCGCACCGCCTGCATGGGAAACACTGGTATCGACTGTTTTGATGCTTGGGCCAAAGAACTCAGCTCCACTGGTTATCTGCACAATCATGCCCGCATGTGGTTTGCCTCGATCTGGATTTTTACGCTGCGCCTGCCATGGGAACTGGGGGCAGATTTTTTTCTGCGTCACCTTCTGGATGGCGATCCGGCGTCGAACACTTTGGGCTGGCGTTGGGTCGCGGGCCTGCAGACCGTCGGCAAAACCTATCTTGCGCGTCCCGACAACATTAAAAAATACACCAATGGCAGGTTTACCCCGACGGGGCTTGCAACCAAAGCTGTCCCGCTCACAGGCCCTGAAAACCCACCCTGCGGGACGCTTGCACCCGCCAACCCAATCGATACGGCGCTTGCCACAGGGCTTTTGATCCACGATGAAGACCTTGATTTGACGCATATAAACATCAAGCGCCTGCCGTTTCAGGCCACGGCGATCCTATCAAGCCACAGCACGATAACCCCGTTGAAGGCGGCAGACCACGTCGTGCAATTTGCTCAAGGAGCGCTGTGCGATACGTTGGGCCGCTTACCCGCAGCAAACAGCGCCCCCCATACCGTGAAAGATGTCTATGACCTTATCGCTTGGGCACAAACGCATGGCCTAAAGCAAATCATCACGTGTTATGCACCGGTGGGACCGATAGCTGACCAGTTGACGCAAGCGCGAAAACTGCTTGCCGAACAAGGAATTTTACTGGTCACCGTCATGGCCCCCTACGACCGGATGACCTGGCCGCATGCCACCCGTGGTTTTTTTCGGTTTAAAGATAATATCACGCATTTTATTGCGCAGATTTCACAACGCAAATAAACTGGATCACAAGTGCTGCTACAGGTTAAAGACTGCTCGCTTGCATCACCCTGCCAATGCTCGTATACGGACCGTTCTTTCCGCAAACGATCAGCAACCGCGTAGTCTCTCGTGGGTAGGGCGGAAAGAGTAGCCTGCCCTATGAAATGCGCCTGAACATAACTGGAGATCACATGCCGCTATACGAGCATGTTTTTATTTCGCGCCAAGACCTGTCCAATACGCAGGCAGAAGGCCTTATCGAGCACTTTTCGACTGTGCTGGCAGACAATGCCGGCAAGGTTGTTGAAAGCGAATATTGGGGCATCAAAACGATGGCCTATAAAATCAACAAAAATCGCAAGGGTCACTACGCCTTTCTGAAAACCGACGCGCCAAGCGAAGCGGTTCAGGAAATGGAGCGTTTGATGCGCCTGCACGACGATGTGATGCGCATTCTGACAATTAAAGTTGATGCCCACTCCGAGGGCCCTTCGGTCCAGATGCAAAAACGTGATGACCGTGGCGACCGCCGCGAGCGCCGTTGATACCTGCTTGATGAAAGGACGCTAAACCATGGCAACCAAACCATTTTTCCGCCGCCGCAAAGTGTGCCCATTCTCAGGCGATAATGCACCTGCGATCGACTATAAAGACACACGCCTGTTGCAACGCTATATCTCAGAGCGCGGCAAAATTGTGCCATCACGGATCACCGCCGTCTCGGCGAAAAAACAGCGCGAACTGGCCCGTGCGATCAAGCGTGCGCGCTTTCTCGCCCTGTTGCCATACGCCGTGAAATAAGGAGGCAGACATGCAAGTTATTCTTCTTGAACGGGTCGCTAAACTGGGTCAGATGGGCGATGTCGTCGATGTTAAACCCGGCTATGCGCGCAACTATCTTTTGCTGCAAGGCAAAGCTCTGACCGCATCACAAGCAAACATCGCGGCCTTCGAAGGGCAAAAAGCGCAGCTTGAAGCGCACAACTTGGAAACCAAAACCGAAGCCGAAGCTATGGGTGACAAGTTGAACGGCCAACAGTTCATCGTGATTCGCCAAGCCTCGGATGCAGGGTCGCTTTACGGGTCAGTCACCACACGCGATGCCGCCGAAGCCGCCACCGCAGATGGGTTTTCAGTCGATCGCAAACAGGTGTATTTGATCAAACCAATCAAAGAACTCGGCGTGCATGAAGTGCGTGTCGTGCTGCACCCAGAGGTCGAGGCCATCATCAGTGTGAACGTTGCGCGTTCGGTTGAAGAAGCCGAATTACAAGCATCAGGCAAGTCTATCCAAGAACTGGCCGCGGAAGAAGAGGCCGCCGCAGAGTTTGAAATCTCTGAGCTGTTTGACGATATCGGCGCCGCAGCATCGGAAGACATTGATGATGCGCCAGCACCTGCTGCCGCTGATGATGAGAACAAAGAAGACAAAGACGACGCCTAAATCAGGGTTACGTCCGCCCTTTAAAGTCAAGACCGCGTGCAGCGTTCACCTGCGCGCGGTTTTTTTGTGTCCGCAGTTCATAAGTTTCTTGTAATAAACCCAGCAATATGTAACCTTGAGGTTACATATTGTATGATTTGTTTATTTTAGGAGTTTCAAACATGCTTTCATCGGAAAAAATATACCGCCTTCGAAGTTTTTCGTTTGGCGCCACCGGCTTAATCTGTATGCTTTACGCCCTGCTAGTTGTTTTCACCGGGCAGCCAGATCCCATGCCTTGGTGGCTTCCAGGTTCCGTCGGTTTGCTGAGTGCCGTTCTTATTTTCAGCAAATTTCACCGCGCGGACCCAGTCTCGGTACAGCAGGCCACAGACGAACTGTTCAAACGCAACGCTGCGATAGCCCATCGGTTTGGGTTTTGGAGTGCCCTGCTGCTCTATCCGTTTTTCGGTTTTTTAATTGCCACCGGTGTGATCTCTCTCACCTTGGCCTTCCCGATCATGGGCACTTTAACCGCAGCGGCCTATTTGCTGTCATTCGCGATCTTGAGCGAGTGGCCCAGTGCCGGGTGAGTTACAAAACAATTTGAAAAAATATCGCACTGCGGCTGATTTAACCCAAGCCGCACTGGCAGATCAGGTCCGCGTATCGCGCAAAACCATAAATACCATCGAGAACGGTGTGTTTGTCCCCTCAACCGTTTTGGCGCTTAGGCTGGCGCAACACCTAAAGGTGTCAGTGCATGACTTGTTCGAGCTGAGACTTTAAATCTATGCAGCCTGAATCAGCCAAACAATGAAGTTGCGGCTCCCAAGGTTCCTGCGGGCCTTGGGTCACACCAACGAAGGCAACCAAAGTACGATCTGCGGAAATGTCACAAGCAGTGCAATTGTCACGGCATCCGCTATGAAAAATGGCATCACACCTTTGAACACATCCTGAACACTGAGATCATCTCGTACGCCGGCAACCACAAAGCAATTCAACCCGATAGGCGGCGTAATAAGACAGAATTCGGCCATTTTCACCACCAAAATGCCAAACCAAATCGCGCACATCGTGCCGGACATACCAAAGGCACTGTCTGCTGCAGAGACAAATTCGCCGCCGTTTAATGCCATAACAGCCGGATACACTACCGGCAGCGTCAACAGCAGCATGCCAATAGCATCCATAAACATGCCCAGCACAGCATAGCCCAACAGAATACAAATCAGTATTAACATCGGCGACATTTCAAGCCCAGTTATCCAATCAGAAAACGCATCTGGCAATTTGGCAAATCCCAAGAAACGCACATAAATCAGAACACCCCAGATGATGGTAAAGATCATCACAGTCAATTTTGCGGTTTCCAGCAACGCCTCTTTCATTTGTTTCCAACGCATACCGCGAGAGAGCGCCATCACAAAAATGATAAAGGCCCCGATCGCCCCACCTTCGGTGGGCGTGCCCCAAGCATCGCCAAACGGATTATAGACAAAGAAAATAATGATCACCACGACCGCCACAATTGGCAGAGCCGGCGGCAGGCTTTCAAAGCGCTGTTTCCAGGTAAACCCAGACACCGGCGGACCAACAGTTTTAAACGTAACAGCAATACCAATGATCAAACCGGCATAGACAACCGCCGAAAACGCTCCGGGAATAAAACCCGCCAACAGCAGTTTGCCCACATCCTGCTCGACGATGATCGCATAGATCACCAAAATAGCCGAAGGCGGGATCAATGAGGCCAACGTGCCTCCGGCCGCCACAACACCGGCTGCGAATTGCTTGTTATAGCCAATTTTCAGCATCTCGGGGATAGCAATACGCGCAAACACCGCCGCAGTGGCCACCGACGCCCCTGATACCGCCGCGAAGCCAGCTGTTGCAAACACGGTCGAGACGGCCAACCCGCCCGGCACCCAAGCGATCCAGCGCTTGGCAGCTTCGAATAATGCAATGGTCAATCTAGCGTAATAGGCCAGATAGCCGATTAAAATAAACACAGGGATCAAGCTTAGCACTTGTGCACTGACTTTTGAATGTGGGGTCAAACCGGCCACTTTCACACTGATTTGAAACGCTTTCCAAAACTTTTCCGGCGCATAGTCAAACCCGTTCCAGCGCAGCCATACAAGACCGACAAACCCGGCCATACCAGCGGCAAACGCCACCCGCATCCCCAGCACGACCATGACCAGCATGCCACCGCTGACCCATAAGCCGATTGAAATACTGTCCATTAGTCGGACCCTTCCAGCACACGCGCTTCATGCGCGGCCTGTTCTGCCACGCTGAGCGTCAGCGGCACGGCCACCGGGTTCTCCAATCCCAAGACAAGCGCCCGTCCGTANCCCNCGGCTTGCAACATAAGCCGCAAAGCCAANACGCCAAACGCCACCGGCACNACCAGTTTGGACGGCCAGATGGGCAAGCTGATATCAACCGAACTATCGCGACTGCACAGGGGGCGCGCACAATCGAACGAACGGTCAAAGTGTTCCCATGCGCCCCAAGTCAACGCAAGGATCAGCGCCAGAATCATCAAAACTGAAACCAGNTCGAACAACCAAAGAATCCGTCCCCTCAAAGCTGAGACAAGCATGTCCATGCGAATATGCGTGCCGTCGCGTTGAACATATGACACCCCCATAATGGCAATAACCGGCATCGCCGCTTCGATATAGTCGACATATCCCGCCAATGGGGACGCAAAAAACTTACGTCCCGTGACCGAATAAACGGCCAAAAACATCAATGAAAAAATCGCGATGCCGCTGATCAAAGCGCAAACCCGCTCGATCGGCAACAAAGCCCGGTCCAATCTGCTGAGCAGACTTGAATCCTCCAAAACCGCAGCTGATCCTGCCATCGCCCGCCCTCTTCGGTCTTGTAAGAAAATGAAGAGCCGTCCCGGTGTGGGACGGCTCTTATTTNTTAGTTGGCCGCTTTGGCCTCTGCCAGTGTTTTAACCACCAAATCATACAGTTCCTGACCAGGCAGGCCNTGAGCTTCCATGTCTGAAATCCAAGCGTCCCGAATAGGATCTGCCGCTTTGGCACGGAATTCCGCAATCACTGAATCAGCAATCTCGACTTTTTTAACACCCTTTTCGGCCAGAACAGTATCCCAGCGCGCCAGCAAATCGGCATAGTTGGCTAGATAGTGGTCCAATGCGGCGGGGATNGAGCTGTCCAGTGCCTCACGATGGGCATCAGGCAGCGANTCATAGGCATCAATGTTAACCACGACGGGGCANTTTACAGTCCCGGGGTTGAGGTTNGCGGTCCACCAGTCTGCCTGATTGATCGTGCCAAACGACAAATGCGCATGTTGTGCAAACGCCACTGTGTCAACAACCCCCGATTCCATGGCCTGATAGGCTTCGGTCGCGGTTACCGATGTCGGCACACCGCCGACAGCAGCAAAAGCTTTGCCCAAGCCACCGGTGGCNCGCACCCGCATGCCTTCAAAATCTGCCAGAGTGTCGCGTGGATCGCCAGTACCCACAAGATTATACTGCGGCATGGGAGAGGTCATAAGCAGCTTCGCATTCCATTGCGACATTTCTTCAGTGGCAGCTGGGTGTGCATAAACTGCCGCTGAAACAGCGACTTCCTGGGCCAGGTTTTCGACGCCAAGGAACGGCAGTTCCAAAACGGTGACGACGCGGTTCTTGTCACGGTGATAACCGGCGCAGAACTGAGCCATCTCAAAGGCTCCGATCGAGATGCCGTCGAGGTTTTCTTTGTTTTTCGAAAGACCGCCATAGCTGACATTCATCGTGAACTCGCCATTGGTCTTCGCGCTTACCAGTTCGGCCAGTTTTTCAACATGCTCGGTAAAGGCGCGACGCTTGCCCCAGACCGATACATTCCATTCGCTCGCAAAGGTCTCGCCGGCGAAAGATGCGGCCAAAGCCACAACGGCCAGACGCGATGTCATTTTTATCATAATNCTCTCCCAAATATTGCGTATATTCAGATCGTACCGTATCTGCTTTTATTGCTCTGAACAACTGCTCAGATCCATCAAAAAGCATATTAATCAGGGCGTAATCTTTTCACTGANACTCTCACTTTGACTTGAAANTCCTGATAATAACCGANGTGAATAACAATCCTGAGCCCCGCTNGGAAAGCAATGTCAGCATAAATTCAGTTTATCCCTTTATCTGATANCATGTGAAAAATTTGCGCTCTGGTGATGTTTCTGGCACGCTGGCCCCATGAAATCAGTGCGCCTTCATCTNCTGGTTCTGGCCCTGCTGCCGTTGGTTGTTTTGATCCCAACGCTGTTGACCTTCGGCATGGCNCGTTGGACTGCCAGTTTTAATGCGCTTTTGATCACCAATGTTGCAAGTGACCTGCGGATCGCGGAACAATACCTCCAGCGCATCATGGCTCAGAGCAGCTCTGACATTCAGGCCATCGCGGGNTCAGTTTCCTTTGCNCAGGCGCGCAAAAAACCTGCTGNACTTGAGCGCTATCTCGATGAACAACGCCAAAGACTAGGNTGGGATTTTTTGTACCACCTAACCAATATCCAGAGCAAAGACGCCGCCGCACAATGGCCAGTCATCGCCACCGCTGCGGCTGGTGGCAGCCAAACCTCAATCGATATTTTCCATGCCGAGGACCTNAACGCCCGCTCGGCAACGCTTGCGCGCCAAGCCTCATTGCCGTTGATCGCCACCGAAGCTGCGGTCCCAACCCAGCGCAGTTCAGAAGATCGCGGCATGGTCGTTCACAGCGCCACTGCAATTAAAACCCAGCAACACGCTGGTGTCCTGGTNGGCGGCACCCTGTTGAACCGCAATTTGAACTTTATCGACACGATTAATGCTCTTGTTTACCGGGCAAAGGGCAGCGACAGGCAGGGCACTGCGACGCTGTTTTTGGAGGATGTACGCATCAGTACCAATGTGCGTCTGTTCGAGGACGTCCGNGCGCTTGGGACCCGCGTTTCGGCGGCTGTGCGCAGCCGNGTGCTTGACNACGGCCTNACCTGGCTCGACCGGGCCTTTGTGGTCAATGATTGGTATATCTCGGGGTATCAGCCAATCACCGACAGTTTTGGTAATCGGGTCGGCATGCTGTATGTCGGGTTTCTTGAAGCGCCATACCGGGCCACTATACGCTCGGCCTATGTGATCAGTTTTGGCGCATTGCTGTTTGTCTTAATTCTGACAGGCCCGCTATTTTTGCGGATGGCCCGCGATATATTTTCACCACTCGAACGTATGACCCGCACNATGGAAAAAGTGGAAACAGGCGATCTGGCAGCCCGNATCGGGCCGGTTGGCGCGGACAATGAAATCGGCGAGGTCGCCGCGCATCTCGACGCGCTGCTTGATCAGGTTCAGGAGCGTGATAAAGCCCTGCGATCTTGGGCGGACGAGCTCAACAAAAGGGTCGATCAGCGCACACAAGAATTGCAGAATGCCAATCAAAAACTTGAGGCCACGTTCCAGCAACTGGTGATGTCTGAAAAGCTTGCGTCCATTGGCGAAATNACCGCCGGTGTCGCGCATGAAATCAACAATCCCGTGGCGGTCATACAGGGCAATATCGACGTCATTCGTACTTTTCTTGGGAAAAATGCCGCAGATATATCGACAGAACTCAACCTAATNGATCAGCAGGTGCTGCGCATAGATGCCATCGTCGGAAAGTTACTGCAATTCGCCAGACCAAGCGAATTTGGAACGTTTGAAGAAACCAGCAACCTCGGACAAATCGTGAAAGACAGCTTGGTGNTGGTCAACCACGTGATATTGAAAGACGGNATCGAAATAGTCTGTGACATCACCGAATGTCCAGATGTCAAAATCAGTTCAGGCGAACTGCAACAAGTGGTTGTCAATCTGATTATGAACAGCCTGCAGGCCATGACGGGCCAAGGTGTGCTGACGATCTCAAGCCATCCTTGCGATCGCAACGGGATTGCTGGCGCCTCTATCATCGTTGCNGATACCGGAACTGGCATCCCTCCAGACAAGATTAAAACNGTGTTCGATCCNTTCTACACCACAAAACTTGGCGACGGCACCGGATTAGGCCTCTCGATCAGTCAGACATTGATACAGACNGCNGGCGGGCTTATCACCGTGCGCAATCTATCACCCGTGGGGGCTGCATTCACCGTCTGGCTCCCNGTTTAGACGTCCCAGCTACTGCATTTTCGATCAATAGTTTTGCGCGATACACCAAGGCGGCGCGCAGCTTCGGCCCGATTACCGTTGCAACTGTCCAGTACGTTCACGATGTGNCGCTGTTCGACCANCTCAAGCGTCTCNATTGCCTCGACGCCGCTGNGCTGCCCGGTGCCAGCAAACTCGTCCGGAAAATNGCCCAGAATGACCGATCTTTCTATTAGGTTACGCAATTCGCGTACATTACCCGGCCAGTCGTAGCGGCTNAGTTTCAACAAGACCGCATCGTTCAAATCCAACGCGGGCAGGCCTAAAATCCGCGAGAAATGATCCATAAACAGCGTGGCTAACTCAACAACATCTTCGGTGCGGTCCCGCAGGGGTGGCATTTCAATCGCCACAACATTCATCCGATGGAACAAATCTGCACGAAATTTACCAGCNGCAACCGCCGCTGGCAGATCTGCATTGGTTGCAAACAAAAACCGCAGGGTCAATGGGATTTCCCGCTCTGCCCCGGACGGCCTGATACGATGGTCTTCNANNACTCGCAGCAAGGTCGCCTGAACCGACTCGGAAAGCTGTGCAACCTCATCCANAAACAGGGTGCCGTCGTTTGCGTGCAACAGCAATCCATCGTGTCTTGATGTGTCACCATCGACCACTCCGAAAAGTTCCTGCGCAATTCGATCGGGCGCTATCGCCGCNCAATTNACCGCGACAAANGGTTTNGANGCGCGGTTAGACATGCCGTGCAAAGTGCGGGCGGCAATTTCTTTGCCNGTNCCNCTTTGCCCGGTAAACAGCACAGGCGTCGGCAGAGGCGCCAATTTAGTCAACATCGTCCGTACCGATTGAATACTCGCCGAGGCCCCCAACAGGCGNCCGCGCGCAGCTTCGCNTTCAACCGACAGCGCGTGNCGCAGCAAGTAGTTGTCCCGCTGCAGAAATTTCCGNTCCAACACNCGGGCAGCNGCAGTCAAAATCTGATTGGCACGAAAGGGTTTGAGGACAAAGTCCGTCACCCCAGAGCGCAGTGCCGTAATCGCCGTCTCAAGATCTGCATAGGCAGTGATCATAATAATATCTGCGTAAAGCCCAACTTTTCGCTGCTGACTCAGCCATTCAAGTCCCGTACATCCCGGCATAATATTATCAAGGATAATCAGATCAAAATGCGCGGTGTCCAAAATAATCGCCGCATCCTTGGGACACGCAGCTTGCGCAACGCGCTTGCAATGCGGCTCAAGCGTCTTGCTGAGAAAATTNCGCATGCCGGGCTCATCGTCAACGATCAGCACTGAGGCATGACTTAAACTCTCGCCATAGGCATCGTGCTTGGACATCGCTTCGGTATCACGATTAACCTGCGACATTAATCTTCAGTTTCGTTCAACCGCACATCCGAACCACTGTGTACCGCTTGGCTGGAAAAGCCGGCAGCCATCAAAATTGCGTTGGCAAGGAACGCGATCAGAAAAACAGTCGCAAAGGCGTGTAACATGACCCTCATATCAAACCTCGTATTTCTTTTCTGAGGGCGTTTATACCAGTGGCAAACACAGGCAAGCTTGTGTGTTTGCCAAAATGGCCCAGACAACCCAAATTGTCAGACTTTAATCGTGGATCCGGCANAGGCGAAAGGTCAGTCAATGATTTTGAAANCNACGCTGGCAACATGGACATCACACTATTCACCCNCAACCGTGNGTGACTTCGGTTTTCCTGCTTCAATCTCGTCAAGCCAAAGCGAATGATGNTCTCTGGCCCATTGCTCTTCCACCTCTCCCGACCCCATAGCGTCATACGCACCTTCCATGCCAACCGACCCAATATAAATGTGGGCGATAATAATCACAATCAACACGCAGGAAACAATCGTATGCCAAAGCTGCGCCAGTTGCATTTCCTCCTGCGGCGCCAACACGGTGCGCAGTGGCTCCATGCCAAGCATCTCGGTTAAGCCCAGCGCATTCATTTTGGCAAAAGTCGCAGCAAACATCGGCATCTCAAACGGGAACAGCAGTGACAGGCCCGAGGCAGAAATAGACGCCCCTAGGACAATCACTGACCAGAAAATTAGCTTTTGCCCGGCATTGAATTTTTTCGCCGGAGGATGCACACCCTTTTTGAAAATACCACCGCCCATCGCCAGCCACTTCAGATCTGTCCGATTGGGGAGATTATGCGCAACCCACATGAAGAAAATAACCACAAGCGCAATCATAAACGCCCATGAGACATTATTGTGAACCCATTTGGACACCAGCGCTATGCTGGCAAAACTCTCTTTGCCGAACAGCGGGATCAGCACCATACGACCGAACAGCGAATACAGCCCGGTCAAACCCAACAGGATAAAAGACCCCGCTAATACCCAATGCGCAAAGCGCTCAACCGCTTTAAAGCGCGTTACGGTGCGACCGGTTTTTTCGCCATCGATACGGATTTTTCCCCGGAGCAGGTAAAACAGCACCAGCAGTGCAAGAATCCCGCCCAAACCATAAGCGGCATACTCTGCTACCGGCCCGTTGCGCATCAACAGCCAGCGCATACCGCCGTCCTGCACCAGCACGGTGGCAACCTCGCCGCCCGCTGAAACGCTGATGTCGGCAGTGCCATAGCGCAATGCGCGCCATAATTCAGGATCAGACACCCCGCCCAAAGTGCCCAGCTGCTGCTGAAGGTCAGCCGCGATGCTCGGGTCGCCGGTAGCGTTGCGTCGAAAATCATCTTGAACGGCTTCGCCCTTTTGACGCGCCATTATATCGCTCAGGGTCTGAGCCCCACCAGTGGCAGACCGATCAACTGCGGGCTCTTGCGCCAATACGGGCAAGCTTAGCACGAAGGACATCAAAATTGCCATAAACAGCCGGATCATCGGAGGGTTCCCTTTTCAAGTCATTTGAAAATTGCGGGCAGGGGCGGCACTGAATGCCCGCCCCTGCCCTATCATGCTGCAATTGTCTTAGCCGCCTTTTTGGTTATAGGCTGTGCCCCAACCCCATGCGCCCGAACCAAAGCCACGCGCCACGACACGCTCGCGGTAGATCGCCGACACGATGTCGCCATCGCCCGCCAACAGCGCTTTGGTAGAACACATTTCGGCGCAGATCGGCAATTTACCTTCAGCAATCCGGTTGCGACCGTATTTGCTGAATTCCGCGTTCGAATGGGTTTCTTCTGGACCACCGGCGCAGAAGGTACATTTGTCCATCTTGCCGCGGCTGCCAAAGTTGCCGGCCTGAGGAAATTGCGGCGCGCCAAAAGGACACGCATAGAAACAATAACCGCAGCCGATGCACAGATCCTTGGAGTGCAGAACCACGCCTTCCTCGTTCTGATAGAAGCAATCCACCGGGCAGACCGCCATACAAGGCGCATCTGAACAATGCATACAAGCTACCGAAATCGAGCGTTCTCCGGGGCTGCCGTCATTGAGTGTTACCACCCGCCGACGGTTGATACCCCAAGGCACTTCGTGTTCGTTTTTACAAGCTGTGACACAGGCGTTGCATTCGATGCAGCGTTCGGCGTCACAGAGGAACTTTGCTCTTGCCATTTCTCTCTCTCCTTATGCTGCAAAAATTTTGCAAAGTGTGGCTTTGGTCTCTTGCATCTGCGTAACCGAGTCATAGCCGTAGGTTTGTGCCGTATTGGAACTTTCACCCAGCACAAAAGGATCTGCGCCTTCTGGATAGTTACCACGCAGGTCCTTGCCTTCCATATGCCCGCCAAAGTGGAACGGCATAAATGCCACGCCCTCTCCAACACGCTCAGTGACCATCGCCATTACCTTGACTTTTGCGCCTTCCGCACCTTCGACCCAAACCTGTGCGCCGTCTCGCAGCCCGAGATTATTTGCATCCCGAGTGTTGATTTCAACGAACATATCCTGTTGCAGTTCAGCCAGCCAAGGGTTTGAGCGTGTCTCATCACCACCCCCCTCGTATTCAACCAGCCGTCCAGAAGTCAGGATCATCGGATACTCTTTGCTGAAGTCCTGTTTTTGGATCGAGGCATACATCGTCGGAAGCCGATAAAATTTACGATCCTCATAGGTTGGATAATCAGCCACAAGATCACGACGGTTTGTGTAGAGCGGCTCGCGGTGCAGAGGTACCGGATCAGGAAAGGTCCACACAACACTGCGGGCTTTGGCGTTGCCAAATGGCGCACATTCGTGCTTGATCGCTACCCTCTGAATACCGCCTGAAAGGTCAGTTTTCCAGTTGGTCTTGGGTCCCGCGACTGCATCTATCGCAGCGCGTTCTTGATCAGTCAGATCACCGTCCCAACCTAGATCCATCAGCATCTGCATCGTGAATTCGGGATAACCATCCTGAATTTCAGATCCTTTGCTGTACACACCTTCGGCCAACATATTGTCACCATTGCGCTCAACACCAAACCTTGCCCTGAAGGTCAAACCACCCTCGGATACACGTTTGGACATATCGTACAAATTTGGTGTCCCGGGATGCTTCATATCTGCTGTACCCCAACATGGCCATGGCATACCGTAGTAATCACCATCTGCCGGACCACCCACTGCCTGAAGCGTGGTACGATCAAACGTGTGCTGGTTTTCCATGTGCAGCTTTATCCGCTCAGGGCTCTGACCAGTATAGCCCACGGTCCACATGCCCGCATTGATCTCACGCGTCACGCTTTCGATATTCGGCGTTTCGGCGTCATCCATTTCAATGTTGCGGAAGAACCTATCAGCCCAGCCAAACTTATTGGCAAACTTGCCAATAATAATGTGATCAGGCAGAGATTCAAACAGGGGCTCCACGACCTTACTGCGCCACTGAATTGAACGGTTCGAAGCAGTTATGGATCCTCGCGTTTCGAACTGTGTCGAAGCTGGCAGCAAATAGACCCCGTCACTCCGGTCCTGCATCGCCGCCGAGACTGTTGGATACGGATCGATCACGACCAGCATATCCAGCTTTTCCATGGCGGTTTTCATTTCCTTCATGCGGGTCTGCGAGTTTGGCGCGTGGCCCCACAAAACCATAGCGCGGACTTTGTTAGGATTATCCATTTTATCCGGATCTTCCAATACGCCATCAATCCAGCGCGATACAGGAATACCTGTCAAGTTCATCAGGTTCTTTTCTTTACCATCGGCACCTGTGGTCTTGGCAAACTGGCCTTTCATCCAATCGAGGTCCTCACCCCAAACCCTTGACCAATGCGCCCATGCGCCCGCTGAAAGCCCATAGTACCCAGGTAGTGTATGAGACAAGACACCCAGATCAGTCGCGCCCTGCACATTGCAATGGCCACGGAAAATGTTGGTGCCACCGCCAGACGTGCCCATGTTCCCCAACGCGAGTTGGAGTACGCAATAGGCGCGAGTATTGTTGTTACCGTTGGTGTGCTGCGTGCCACCCATACACCAGATCACCGTACCTGGACGGTTGTTGGCCAGTGTGCGAGCAACGCGGCGCAGCTGGCTGCCAGGTGCTCCGGATACGCGCTCAACTTCCTCGGGTGTCCATTTCGCAACTTCCTCACGAATTTGATCCATCCCCCAAACGCGGGTACGGATAAACTCTTTGTCCTCCCAACCGTTTTCGAAGATATGCCACAAAATACCCCATATGAGCGCTACGTCGCTCCCTGGCCGGAGCCGCACATATTCGTCAGCGTGAGCGGCCGTTCGGGTAAAGCGCGGGTCGCAAACTATCAAAGGCGCGTTATTCTGCTCTTTGGCTTTCAGAATATGCAGTAGCGACACAGGATGCGCCTCTGCAGGATTGCCGCCAATCAAGAAGATCGCCTTGGAGTTATGGATATCATTATAGCTGTTGGTCATGGCGCCATAGCCCCATGTGTTGGCCACACCGGCCACCGTTGTCGAATGACAAATCCGCGCCTGATGATCAACGTTATTGGTTCCCCAATAGGCCGCAAATTTGCGGAACAAATATGCTTGTTCGTTGCTATGTTTCGCACTGCCCAGCCAATAAACGCTGTCAGGTCCGCTTTCTTCGCGGATGTTCATCATGCCGTCGCCGATTTCATTAATCGCCTGATCCCAGCTGATGCGCTTCCATTCACCACCCTCTTTTTTCATCGGGTATTTCAGTCTGCGCTCACCATGTGCTGTTTCACGAACTGCGGCACCTTTCGCGCAATGTGCACCAAGGTTGAATGGGCTATCCCATCCGGGCTCCTGACCAGTCCAAACGCCATTTTGAACTTCTGCCACAACCGTGCATCCGACTGAGCAATGTGTACAAATTGTCTTAATAGTTTCTACTGCGGCACTTGCAGCTGTTGCTGCGCTTGCCTTAGTAACAGTCCCCCCTGTCGCGCTTATCGCGGCCAGACCGCCAATGGCTAGTCCTGAACCCCGTAAAAAGGCACGGCGGTCCACCGATTTTTCGGCAACCTCTGACAGGATACCAGATCGCTGGGGGCGTCGCGCAACCCCGTTGGTCTTTTTCCTTAACATATTATCTCTCCCTAGCTGGCTCCGTTTATCTTTCGGGCTTGCTTGGTTTCATAAAATCAGCCTCAGGGCGTCACGCAACCTTTGGCCGTCGAAAACATCGTCCGGATTAGAACCGGGCGCTGTCAAAGTATGCGCGGGTGTGCGCTGTGTCTTGCATCTGGCCATCGTCGGCCGTTACAGCAGCTTGCACTTGCGTCCCGCTTACAGCTACGGCAACGGCCGCAGCTGGGGCAGCGGTACCCGCCAGCTTTAGAAAATCGCGGCGGCTGGTCGCCTCCTCGGTCTTCTGTGTCATCGGGGGTCTCCTCCCTGTTGGTTACGGCAGCTTGCGCCACCCTTAATGCGGATCATTCCGCGCTCATCCGGAAGCTTTCAGCCTCGATTGCCATAAATGCCTTGCCGACTGCGCCGACAGAGGCGTAGAGCACCGAGTTTTTGGCCGCTTCCAAATCACTGAAAAAATGTGCAGCCCAAGGGCTGATATGTTTATTGAAGAACTCCCTTTGGTCGCTCAATGTGGCAGGCGCACCGAACCGTCCAACCACAAGCCCCCCCATCATTTCGAGTAGCGAAGCAATATTATCTTCTGGCTCATAAACGTTCTGCGCCCGCGTGATGCCGCGCACTGCCATATCGCGGCGCAACGTCGCCAAAGGCTTTTCGTTCAAAAATCCCGTCAGATAGTAACTCGCATAGGGCAACAGCTCTCCGCGGCCCAGACCAATAAACAGAGCGTTAAACTCGCTTTCAACCGAGGCGGGTTTGCTGACCTTTGCGACCCGCGCAAGCGACGAGATCGCCTGCCCCAAATCGGTATCGTCTCCGGTGAGATCTGTGGTCTGGTCCAGGATCATTTGACCGGCCGGCCCTGACAAAATTAAACCGAGAAAGTTGTACAGATCAGCCCGCAGCCGGTCTTCTACCGCAACCTGAGCGGTGGATGTCGATCCAATTTTCGGCGCAGTTTCCGACGTGGCTGTCGTCTGTCCCTCTGGGGTCATAATTGTG
>NYVC01000032.1 GCA_002684375.1 Marinovum sp. | reverse complement strand
ATCCTAAAGTTTTTATCTTAAATTAAGCACTATATATTGCGTCAATTGTTGATTTATGAGACCAAAAGTATGTATTTCTGGGTTTCACTGTTTTTTTGGTTTTGATATCGGTGCGCTTTGTCGGTTTTGGCGTGAAGAAAGTTAACCGGCGCGAATGCCGGTCTTAAATTGAGGTTGAACATAGGATTTTGTTTTTATCGTAAAGGAATGGTGATGAACTTAAAATTTAAGCTGATACATCTTTTCGTTTTCGTGTTGCTCTTGAAAGCTGGAAACGGGTTAATTTTTGCCATGGCGTCGGCTGGCACCTCGTCCAGTGCGTCGCCGGTGGTGTTGACAGTCGAGTATAAAGATAAACAAACTCAGCTCGCAGTTCTGTCCAAGTTCACGATAGCTGATCTAATGTTGCTACCCGCAACCAAATTTACGACGTCTACGATTTGGACGGCAGAAGAACAAACCTTCACGGGTGTTGAGCTTGCAGAGTTGATAAAGCATCTCGAAATTGAGGCGCACGTGCTGCATGCAGTGGCTTTGGACGAATATTATTTTGACTTACCCATCTCTGATGCTGTTCCCGGAGGGGCAATTGTTGCTTACTTGAATAACGGAAAACGAATGACCGTGCGCGAAAAAGGGCCTTTGTGGATTGTCTATCCTTATGACAAAAATGAAAAATTTCAAACAGAAGAAATTTATGCACGCAGCGTCTGGTCGCTTTGGAAAATCATAGCACAATAGTCGGCCAACTATTTTTGGAAGGTCAAAAGAGGGTGATAACAGAGTATGCAAATACTGTCATTTTTACGTTTTGGCCGACAAATTCGCTTTGCTTGCGCGTCAGTTGGTCTTGCCTTGGCCCTGATAATCGTTATGGCAATTGCGGCAGAGACAATTCGGTGTCTGGAAAAACTTCAAAAAGTGCCATCAGATAACCGGCAGCATAATTTATCCCAAGTCGAGGTGCAGTTTTTAAAATATTATGCCGCCTTACTGGAGAGCAAAGGGACGCAAAACCCAGACCTTGATGCGCTCCGACTCTATTTTGATCTTTTTTACAGTTGGGTTCATTCGGTCAGCTACAGTTCGAATTATAATGATTTAAAATTATCTTCGACCTTCAATAGTTCATTGGCTGAGGTGAACGCATACCTGACATTTGCGGCACCACTTATTGATGTTCCAGATAAGCAATTAAAACGTGCGCTTCCCGAGCTGGCTGTGGGGGCAACGGAGTTGCGGTCAAGCACGCGTAAAATGACTTTGGATGGCATTAAACATTTCTCGGCATTGGCCTTTTCTGAACGCACGACGATCACTTCAACGCTGTATCGTCTTGGTGCAGCCACCTTACTACTGATCCTTTTTGCCTGTGGATTAATCGCATACCTGGTAAAACTTGTGCGCAAACTGCAACAGCGAGAGCTTGAGGCAAAAGCGGCCTCGGCAAAGCTTGGTGCGATGTTAGAGGGTTCTCTTGACGCTGTGCTCGTCACCAATGCGGACGGCAGCATTACCGAATGTAATGACGTGGTGGAAAAAATATTTGGATATACGCGGGCAGAGGTGGTTTCTCAGAACATCTGTGACTTGATTATCCCGGAATCCGATCGCGCAGGCGTCAGGGTCGGAATATCGCAGCATATCTCCAAACTACCAGAGAACAAGGGAGTTCAGGCCCGGTTGCAGGCACCGGGCAAAGACAAATTAGGTCGTGAATTTATGATAGAGTTTAGCTTGGAGACGGTGAACTCTGCGTCGCAAGAAGCGTGGTTGGTTTATTATATCCGTGACATATCCGAGCAAATTGATGTCCAAAATCAGATCATTCGTGCCCGCGATGCCGCTCAGGCCAGTGAACGCGCCAAGTCAAAGTTTATCGCTGTAATGAGCCATGAAATGCGGACCCCTTTAAACGGTATATTGGGGTCGTTGGACCTGCTGGCACGGCCAAATCTGTCAACCAAGCAACAATCATACATCGACGCGATGCGGCTTTCAGGTGATTTACTATTGAACCGGGTCAATGATGTTCTGGATTTGTCCAGCTTTGAGTCGGGTAAAATTGCGCTCGTCCCGCGGGCTTTTGATTTATCCGAGATGCTGGAGGAACTGCTTCAGAGTCTTAGTGGGGCGGCTTTGAAATTTGGTAATAAGTTGGTTTTGTCTTCTACACCGCAAGTGCCGCAATTTGTTTTAGGGGATAAGACGCGCCTCAGGCAAATCTTTTCAAATTTATTAGGAAATGCGATTAAATATTCCGAAAATAGTCAGATTACGCTCGAAGTGGCTCAGCTCACAGGCCCGGACTCTGAGGGTAGAATAGAATTCAAAGTGATTGATCACGGCATCGGGATATCGGAGCAAGATATCCCTCATATTTTTGAAGATTTCTATACTGTGGACAATTCACTCACCCGTAAAAGTGAAGGCACTGGTCTTGGGCTTGGCATTACCAAACGTTTGGTGAACAAGATGGGCGGTGAAATCGGCGTTATGAGCACACTCGGAAGTGGCAGTGTTTTTTGGATTAGGCTCCCGTTGCCAAACGTCACTGCTCCTAGCGCTCTGGACAGTCCGGTACCGTCAAAAACAGCGTCTGTTAAGGGTGAAAGACCCTATGAGATTTTGTTGGTTGAAGACAATGAAATTAACAGGTTTGTCACCACAGAGATATTGAATACTCTTGGGCACAATGTGCAAACTGCCGATGACGGCCTAAAGGGGGTGAGTGAGGCCAACAAGCGGGCCTATGATCTGATTTTGATGGATATCAGAATGCCCAATATGGATGGTATTGCTGCCACAGCAAAAATAAGAGGGGAAAGTGTCTATAATAAAGCGACGCCAATCTATGCCCTGACGGCCCATGCTAATCATCAAGACCGAGAGAGATTTCAGAAAGAGGGCATGAATGAGTGTATTCTAAAACCGATCTCAAAGAGTATTATTGCAGACATACTTGCAGAGATTGAGGTCTCAACTGTTCATTCCTAACGGCTGGGTAAACTTTCCGGCCAGCGACCCGTTGGTTTTCTGGATTGCATTCGCAATTTGACCGCCGCTTCAATCGTGAGCCTAAGTGAGGGGATTTTCGAACGCGTGCTGCTTTAATGACAAAGTTGGCTTAAACGCTTTTAGTTGAGCGCATCCGCCCATGACTCATAAAAAACGTGCGATTCTCAACCGTCAAAACCGAAGCTGGTGGAAAAGTTGATCCGTAACCTAAAATTTGCAACCAAAAAGTTAGAAAAGGGTTTGTTTGTTGCGACTGCAAAACTGGTATTTGAGTTGTATGAGCGAAATGATCCTTTTTTGGGGTAAAACGCCGCTTTTACCACTGAAATTCATACATCTTAATCTCGTAAAAGTGGCATGGCACAAGTGTCTTATTGCGGCACCGCGTCTCATGCCCAAGCCGGCCCAAATCAAAGCCTATGAATGGGCTTCGTAAAAGCAAAGCCACGAAATAGTGCCGGCGTTTCCAATCTGACGCATTGGTTGCCAGACTCAGTTTTGTGACATCGCACGGGCTTTGGCACTGATCGTCACAATAACGCCTTCGGGTCGTTTTGAGTTAGGTTTTTGTAAAGATCTATCGGTCTCGAAGTAAGACGCGGCTCGTCGCCTGCTGTCATCATTAGGCTCTCTGTGTGCGCCGACATCCATAGTTGAGGCATAGGCGGCAGAGGCCGTGAGATTCAAAGCGCTCCGGTTAATGCTCGACATTTTTATTGTCCCCTCGGTCCTTTATACCCACGGTTACATCAAGAAACATGCCAAAGGATCTATAATGGGTGCTTTATTTTCAAATGGCTGGGGACNACCGGCGTTGCAGGCANGGACGGTGGTGCATTTTGAGGGTCTAATCTTGGGCGGGGTGATACTNAAATATTTGTTTGTATTTGATGGTACCAACNGGCCGGCTATTACAGGCGTNNCTTGCCTNGTTTCAGTCAGTTTCTGATGCTGATATTAACCCTCATCCAAAAGGAGTGCGCGTGATCTAGACAGGAATTCGCGCCGCAGCAAGACACCGAATGTGATCACGGTTGCTGCCATAAGTGCCATCGGGCTGATCAGCCAAGCAATGGAGGCAATTGAGAAATAGATGGCCCGCAAGCCACGATTATAGCTGCGTGCAGCTGTTATATTGACTTCCCCAGCCTTGCGCGACATCTGCAGGCATTGCGGGTCTTCAGGCGCATTCGGCACGGCCGCCATCAAAATGGCACAATAGCCAAACAGGCGATGGGCCCAAACAAATTTCAAAAAGGCGTTCGTCACTAAAAGTAGTGTCAAAAACAGCTTTATTTCCCAAACGACCTCTGCAACGGGTTGCAGGCTTAGATCATCGGCCACATCGATCAATTTATCAGCGTTGCCGATCAGCGCTAAAACACCACCAGTGGCCAGCATGGTGGCGGAGGCGAAAAATGCTGTGCCTTGGCGCAACCCGTTTAGAACCTGCGCGTCGAAAATTCGAACATCGCGGGCCGCCATATGCCGCATCCAACTGCGTCTGTACTCTGCCATCAATTGAGAGACAGAGGGATATGAGGCCGGCGCATTTTCGATCAACAGCCCGATGAAAAAAAAGCAAATAACCAGCAAGCCCAAAGCGCTTAAGTCGCAACGTGAGAATTCAGTAAGTCGATAAATCCATTCCATACATCTGTTTAGTCTGTTGGTAACGCCTTGCCAATTGCGGAAATGACTTTCCAATATTTATCAGTCGAGACTATGTCAGCTGCGGCCCGCATCTTGGTCTCGCCAACAAGGTAAAGGGCTAATTTCCCAGTCGTTAGGTTTCACGGGGTCTTCGCACTGCGGGCTCTTGTCAAAACGTCTTTGAGGCGACAGACAGGTTTGGCAATCGTAACGAGCTTAGAAAGATCGCCCACATGTCAGAGATTTCCCCCGCCCTGCTTGAAGATATCAGAGGTAAATTCGCTCATGTGGACAGTTGTCCACAACAGGGTCCGCGGGTGTTTTTTGAAAACGCCGGTGGGGCGTTGACGCTCAATTCAGTTGTGCGTTGTTCGCACCACTATGCTGCCATTCCCGACAATCAGGGGCGCGACAACGCCGGATCGCACGACTTGGTTCGCGTGATTGCCAAAGCTAAAAAAGATATGGGGGATTTCATGAATGCCCCTGATGGCAGCTTTTTTATGGGCGAAAGCGGTACCGAACTGTTGTTTCGACTGATCATGAATGCCTGCCTTGGGAGTGTGGCTGGCGGCGATGTGCTGGGCTCGACACTGGAACACCCTGCCACCCGCAGCGGGTGCGCCCGCTGGGCAAAAATCGCTGGGCAGTCGCATATTTTAGTCCCTCATGATGATGCCACCGGGCTGGTGACCGCGCAGGATTATGCCCCCCATGTGACCCCGGACACCCGTGTTGCTACGATTTTGCACACCTCGCCGGTGACGGGTATGGCCGTGGATGTGGCAGCGATTTCTGCTGTCATCCGCAAGGTTGCACCGGCCTGTTTTATCATCGTAGACGGTATCCAGCACGCTGCCCATGGCGGCATTGATATCGCCAGCTATGATGTGGATGGCTATGTGATTTCTCCGTATAAAATGTTTTCCCGCCACGGTTATGGGCTGGCGTGGATTTCAGACCGCTTGCGGTCTTTGCCGCATGATATGCTGGTTGGCGGCCCCAAAGACAATTGGGAACTGGGCACCCGTGACACCGGCGCTTATGCCACCCTGTCTGAGGTGGTGCGTTATTTTGAATGGCTCGGGTCTCAGGTGACGGATGAGACGGACCGTCGGGCAAAATTTATTGCGGCAGGACAAGCGATCCATGCCCATGAGACGGCATTGACGGATGCGATGATCAACGGTACCGGCAACCTGCCCGGCTTGGCGGAAATGGCGGGGGGGCATATCATCGGGGGCGCCGATAATCCCGCGCGCGAAGGGCTGGTGGCGCTTTATATCGATAACGTGGCCTCGGTTGATGTGGTGTCGGCGCTGAACGCACAGGGTATTCGCACCCATCTGCGCAAGGCCGATCATTATTCGGGCAATATCCTTGATCCACTGGGGCTTGATGGCTGTGTGCGGGTGTCAATGTGCCACTATAACAGCCGACAGGAAATCGCCCAGTTTCTCACAGCAATGAAACAGATTGCGGACCCGGACGCCGGGCGTGGGGCGTGACGCCCCCCCTCCCGGAGGGTCACCGCCAAATGTAATGCGAAAGCAATGGCCGTAGGGTGACCGGCTAATCGGCCAGCAAAGGCGCCAAAGTGGCTTTGTCGTAGTTTGATCCGCACAGCAAAACCACGTTGGTCGCGCCTTTGAACTTGTTGGCGGCTTGCTCCAAGCCTGCGAGTGCCAAACGATCTTCAGCTTCCTAATTGCAGTTGCTTGTCGTCAAATACGCCCGAAAACAACACCTTTTTAATCCGTTCTGTTGTCAGTTTATGATGTAATACCGCAAGCTCATCGGCCGTGTCGGCGTCTGCATCTTCAATCGCTGCTAAAATAAGTCGATGCTGCCTGACCGTTTCCTCCAAATGTGCCGACAACGATGAGACTGAGTCGGCATCGGGGGAGAGTTGATCGGAAAAACAAACCCGTGCGAGGCGGATGGTATCAATCAAAACTTGATCATAGAAGGCTTGAAAGTACTTATTTCCAGCGGCGCGTGATATGGCAAAGTGAAATTCCAAATTGGCCTCGGACCGCTCAACGCCGCTGGTTGCCTCGGTTACGTTTTCAAACCGCATGAGCATTTTCTTAATCGAGCTAAGATCATCTTCCGTTCGGTTTTTTGCAGCAAGTCTTTGAACCATTCGGCTGGAAATCAGTAAGGCGTCATAAAGCTTGGGGACGTCATCTAAATCGAGCGGCGAAACCCGGGCTTTGCGGCCATCCCGCACGACCAAACCATCCGCTACTAATTGAATAATGGCCTCGCGCACAGGTGTCCGTGAAACCCCTAGAGCTTCGGAAAGCTCGGCTTCGTCAAGATTTTGACCAGGACGATATTGCAACCTGAGGATCGCATCCCTCAGATGTCTAGCGATTTTATTACCATCTCTTTCAGTCGTTGCCATTCCAGTTCCGTTCAAATTATTTCATACTGATCAACATTTTGCACGAAATAAGCTAACTTGCTTGCTTTGTAGTATACAATATGGATACTGAGTTTGGCAACTATATGTGATATCCCAGACGTTTCACTTGTCAGGATAGAAACCGCGAAACACCACGGGGGTTGAAATGACGGAATGGGTAATTGGCGTGGATGTAGGGGGGACGTTTACTGACTTTTCTGCCCGCAATATGATCCATAGCACCGTTCACGTCCACAAACGTCCTTCAACCCCGGATGATCCATCAAGAGCAATTCTTGACGGATTGGACGAACTGTTAGCAAAAGCGGGAATTGCCGGGACCAGCATTGGTCGGCTCGCCCATGGTACAACCGTCGCAACCAATGCGTTATTACAGCGCCGTGGCCCGCAGGTTGGTGTCGTGACCACAAAAGGGTTCCGCGATCTGCTGGAAATCGGACGTCAGGTACGTCCAAAAATTTACGATCTTCAAGAAGACGCACCGGCGCCGCTTGCACTGCGTCAAAACCGTCTTGAAATATCGGAGCGGACCGGAGCCGATGGCGAGATTGTCTTGCCGCTGAAAGACAGCGACCTCGACGCTCTGATTAAACAACTGCGTAATATGAATGACGTTGAGAGCATTGCCGTCTGCCTGCTGTTTTCTTTTCTCAATCCAACCAATGAGCAAAAGGTGGCAAAAGCACTGCACCTAGCATTTCCAGATAAATTTGTCTCTGTTTCAAGCGATGTCCAACCAGAATTTCGCGAATATGAACGGTTTTCAACCACAGTGATCAATGCTTTTCTGCAGCCAGAAGTCAGCCGCTATATGGATAAGCTAGAGGGGGCAATTAAAGATGTTGCTCCAAACGCAAAGCTTGGGATTTTCCAATCAAGCGGTGGGTTGATGTCGGTCGGAAAGGCGTCTAAATTTCCGGTGCGCACAGCACTATCCGGTCCTGCAGCAGGTGCGATTGGCGCGGCCGCGGCAGGCAAGCTGTCCGGGATTGAGAATATTGTCACCTTGGACATGGGCGGCACGAGCACCGACGTGTGCCTGATCCGCAAGGGTAAAACCGAGATTGCCAATATGCGCGACATCGCGGGTCTGCGCATCCGCCTGCCTCTTGTCGATATTCACACGGTTGGCGCGGGCGGCGGCTCTATTGCGTATCTCGGCGCAGATGGGCTGATGAAAGTGGGCCCACAAAGCGCCGGCGCTGTTCCGGGGCCAGCCTGCTATAATAAGGGGGGCGAGTTGCCTACCGTATCAGACGCCAACGTGGTCCTGGGGCGACTACCAAAAACTCTGGCCGGTGGATTGACCCTTGATCATGGGAAAGCCGTTGCAGCCATTGCGCGGATTGCCAAACCGTTGGGCCTGAGCATCACGCAAACCGCATTGGGCATTGCCGGGATTGTGACTTCAAATATGACGCGAGCCATCCGCGCTGTTTCTATTGAGAAAGGTCACGACCCACGTCATTTTACACTGATGCCATTTGGGGGCGCTGGTGGTTTGCATGCCACGGATGTCGCTAGGGCTTTGGGCATATCGCGGGTTATTGTTCCAAACGCACCGGGTATTCTGTGTGCGGATGGCTTGATTGAGTCCGATCTGCAAGAAAATTTCGTTGCAACTTGCCGCGCGCAGCTTGGCAATGATTTGTCAGAAGTTGAACATGCACTAGCCAGTTTGTGCGCGCAGGCCGAGGCTTGGGTCGTCACAGAAACCGACGAATTCCACGCCGCCCAAATGATCGCTTCTATCGATATGCGTTATGTCGGCCAGAACTATGAACTGCCGGTTTTGATTAATTATTCCTCACAGGTTCCTGTGCTGCCGGATCAAGCCACATTGATTGAGGCATTTTTCAAAGTTCACCAGCGCAGCTATGGGTATGTAGATCGCAAGGCCCCGGTTGAAGTGATGAATGTGCGTCTCAAAGCCGTTTTGCCACTCGGGCAAACAGCCGGAAACCCAAAAAGCCCGCAGGGCAACGCCCAGCCAGAAGTCATACAAGATGTCTGGTTCACAGCCGAGACTGCATCACAAACCCCAGTATACCGACGTGATAGGCTGCCGGCGGGCACCAAGCTGACCGGTCCGGCCATTATAACCCAATTTGATGCAACAACGGTGGTTCCGGCAGATACCACACTGGTGGTTGACGATGCGTTGAACTTGATATTGGATTTATAGGATGTCTAGAAAACTCCCTCTTGACCCCATATCGCTTGAGATCAACTGGAACGGCTTGAAATCGATTGCGGACGAGTGTTTCCTGACCATCATGCGCAGTGCGTTCTCAACCAACATTAAAGAACGTCACGACCACTCAACAGCGATAGCCGACGCGCAGGGGCGCCTGATTGTCCAAGCCGAAAATGCCCTGCCAATCCATCTTGCATCCATGTCCGGCTTGATGAAATTTATTCTGAAACAATATGGCGACACGATCGCACCCGGTGATATGTTCATTGGCAATGACCCCCATGTGGCTGGTGGTACGCATTTGCCTGATATAAATCTGGCCATGCCCGTCTTTCATCGAGATCAGTTGATCGGTTTTGTGGCCAACATTGTCCACCATGCCGACGTGGGCGGCGCCGCTGTTGGCTCAATGTCTGGCGGCCTGGACGAGATTTTCAAAGAGGGGTTGCGCATCCCGATTGTAAGGCTGTTTTCAAACGGCGTCTTACAAGATGATATAATGCGGCTGTTGCTGCTTAACATGCGTTTGCCCGAAGAACGCAAAGGTGATCTGAACGCGCAGATCGCGGCAGCAAAACTTGGCAACAGACGGCTTGGAGAGTTTCTAGAAGCACAGGGCGCCGATTATACTGTCAGAGTTTTTGATGAGATTATTGAACGAACCAATCGAAGGATGCGCGCGGCTATTCGTACCTTACCGAACGGTGTTTACGAATTTCACGACGTGATGGATGATGATGGGGCGGGCACTGAAGACATCCTGATTGCGGTAGAGATTACTAAAAACGGCGATGACATCTTGTTTGATTTTGCCGGTTCTGACAGTCAGGTGCCGGGTAATTTCAATCTAACATTTAACGCGACGCAATCGGCAGTTTGTTTTGCATTGAAGGCTCTTCTGGACCCGGATGTTCCCAACAATCAGGGAATATTCGATGCCATTCGCATCGAAGCGCCATTGGGTTCTTTTGTGAATTGCGTAACACCTGCGCCGGTTGCGATGCGCGCCAATACCTGTCAACGCGTTGTTGATGTGGTGATCGGAGCTCTTGCCGATGCCCTGCCTGAACAGGTGGTGGGCGCCGCAAACGGAGCCAATACCAGCGCAGTATTCACCGGAATTGATCCGCTAAGTGGCAAACAATATGTCTATCTGGAAACACTGGGCGGCGGCATGGGCGGACGGGCAACCAAAGATGGCAAAGATGGAGTGCAGGTCAACATTACCAATACTTCTAACCTGCCAGTTGAAGCAATTGAAATGGAATATCCTTTGCGGGTTGAGGATTATGCACTGATTGAGGATTCTGGCGGTGCTGGCACGCATCGCGGCGGCATGGGTATCCGCCGCAGTATTCGGCCCGTTGGGCATATGTGTGAATTCAATGGCGTCGGCGAACGATTTCGCCATCAACCCTGGGGCATTTTCGGGGGAACCTCTGGCGCACAGGGGGCTTTTCATATCGAAACACACGATGTCGAAAAAGTTTCTTTGACATCAAAGGCCTCTCGCGTGAAGCTATGGCCTGAGAATATAGTGGTAATATCAACACCGGGAGCTGGAGGTTATGGCACGCCAAAAAACAGAACCAAAGACGCCCTGAGGCAAGATCTGGCATCGGGGAAATTTACGGAAGACTTCCTAAACAAGCATTACAAAAACAACACGTAGCAAACGGTCCGCTGATTTACAGCAGGCTATATAAACAAGGAGAAAGATATGAAGATCACTTCAATGCTCAATGCATTCGGTTTGGCAGCCGTGTTTCTGGCCGGTCCGGTCAGTGCGCAAAACGTCAAATGGGACATGGCCAACGAATATCAGGAAACATCCATTCACGGGCAGGCGCAAAAAGTATTTACCGACACTGCCAAATCAGCCTCCGGCGGCTCTATAGAGATTACAAACCACTTTAGTGGCTCTATTGGATATAAATCCAAAGAGCATTTCGATGCCGTTGGTGACGGCGCGCTGCCAATTGCAAATACCAGTATGGGGCAGGTTGCTGGGATCGAGCCTATGTTTCTTTTATCGTCGCTTCCGTTTTTAGTTGGATCGGCCGATGAGGCAAAACTGCTTTGGGACGTGGCCCGCCCTGCCTATGAGGAAATTTTTGCACGCAACAATCAGATTTTGCTCTATGCATCGCCATGGCCACCCGCTGGCGTTTGGGCCAAAAAAGCAATCGTCTCAAAAGACGCCCTTGCGGATGTGAAAATTCGTGCATGGGACGCCAGCGGCACCAGCACGCTGATCAACGCCGGTGCTGCTGCCATTCAGATGAGCTGGGCTGACGTGGTACCACAACTGGCCTCTGGCGGTATTGACGGTGTTTTAACCTCGGCCGAAGGCGGCACCAACGCCAAATTCTGGGAACATCTATCCCATTTCTCAGCTCTGAACTACTCAATGTCTCTGAACATGACCCATGTGAACAAGGACAGCTGGGATGCACTTTCAGACGCTCAGCGCACAGCCTTGCAAACGGCGGCCGCTGCTGCAAGTAATGCGGCATGGGGGGCGTTGGCCTCGCGGGTGAGCGAGAACTATGCAGACATGGAAGCGAACGGGATAACCGTGATCAGAGATGTTCCCGCAGGCTTTTTAGGCGAACTGTCTTTGGCAGGCGAACAGGTCTACGCAGATTGGCTGGCAAAAGTTGGTGACGCAGGGCAGAAAATTCTGGACGAATTCCGCGCTAAGCGCGGATCTTGATCCCGCCAAATCATCCAACATGGGCAAGGTCTGACTTTGCCCATGTTTCCCGGAATTATGACCAAAGCCCACAGCACCGGTTCCCACTTCGTTTGAATGAGCGCTGCATGTTTTCAGGGCCACATAAACAGAACATCGTCTTGATTTGGAGCTTAGGACCATAATGAAAACCCTTGTCAGAGTGAATGATATCGTCGGAAATCTGGCGATTTGGATATCTGCAGGGTTGCTTGTATATATTGTTTGTCACATTTCATTGGAAATCGTGATGCGTAGTTTTTTCTCGGCGTCCACTTTTTCAATGGACGAATTTGTAGGTTACGCGATTGGTAGCATGACATTCCTATCCCTTGCGCACACGTTTCGTCACCGCAAACACATCCGGGTCAGCATTCTTCAATCCTTTGTTAAAGGACGGACAGAAATTGTTGTCGAACTTTTATGCATCACATTCACCTTTGGCATCACGTTATTTCTGGCGCGCTATATCTGGCGTACGCTGGCACGTGATTTTTCCCGCGGAACCGTCAGTCCGACCCTGACCGAAACCCCAATCTGGTTAATAGACGGCGCAATTTTCATTGGGCTGGTTTTGTTTTTATTGCAGCTTTTAACAAGCGCTTGGCTAGCCGTCAGTGATGGTGTTCCAAAAGACGCAGAGGTCGAATAATGGAAAGTCTGTTCATTGCATTTGTGATCCTGCTGCTTGTTATGTTCTATCTGGGGCTGGGCGTCTGGGTTTTTGCTGGGCTCTTGCTGGTCAGCACCACCGGGTTGGTATTCCTAATTGACATGCCCCTCGACCGCATCGGTAAGATCATGGCACCACTAATGATCCGCAGTGCGACGTCTTGGGAAATTTCGGCAATCCCGATGTTTATCTGGATGGGCGAACTCATGCTGCGTACCGATATGTCAGACAGGCTGTTTCGCGGTTTGTCGCCACTTACATACCATCTGCCGGGCCGCCTGTTGCACACAAATATAGTGGGATCTGCACTGTTTGCCGCGATCAGCGGCTCAAGCGCCGCCACGACAGCAACTGTTGGCAAAATTACCATTTCAGAATTGAGCAAACGCGGCTACTCAAAGTCGCTGACCTATGGATCTCTTGCCGGGGCAGGCAGCCTTGGGCTCCTGATCCCACCGTCAATCGTTATGATTGTCTATGGAGTTTTAGCCGAAGTTTCGATCGCGCGGTTGTTCGCCGCTGGCGTATTGCCCGGCATTATGATTGCCGCCCTATATTCTGGATATGTGATGATTGTCAGCCTGACTGATCCCAACGTGGCCCCACCAGACCGCGAAAAACCCGGATTAAAGGACGCCTTAATCGGTTTTTTAAACCTGATCCCGATTGCGCTGCTGATCTTTATCGTCTTGGGGTCCATCTACAGCGGAATTGCAACGCCGTCAGAGGCCGCCGCCGTCGGCGTTGTCGCAACCTTAATAATGATAATACTGACGCGACAAATGACCAAAGACGTGTTTTTCGATACGCTGGTTTCAGCGGTACACACCAGTTGTATGATTGCAGTAATACTAATCGCTGCAGCATTTTTGTCCACGGCCATGGGATTCCTGCATGTCCCACAGGATGTCGCCAAAGCCATCGGTGCCCTGAACCTATCACCTTCTGGGTTGATCGTCATACTTGCAGTTTTCTATGTCCTGTTGGGCATGTTTCTTGAAGGCATTTCCATCACAGTGATGAGCCTGCCAATCACCTTGCCTTTGATACTGGCTGCGGGTTTTGATCCGATTTGGTTTGGTGTTTTTCTGGTGATCATGGTGGAACTTGCCCAGATCACACCGCCTATCGGATTTAATCTTTTCATCATCCAAGGGTTAACAGGAACACCAATCATGAAGGTTGCCCTCGCGGCGGTGCCGTTCTTTATGCTGATGTGCATCGGAGTCGTATTGTTGACGCTGTTTCCAGAAATCGCGCTTTGGCTGCCCAATAGCCTTTTTGACAAATAAGAGAGTTGGAAATTGATGCGGCTGAAAAACAAAACATGCGTGGTCACGGGTGCTGCAGCGGGGATCGGTTTTGCAACGGCCAGCGCCTTTGCTGTTGAAGGCGCACACGTGATTGCACTGGACCGTGATCTAAATGGCCTACAAGCGCTCAAAGCAGAATGCCCAACGGTGAAAACGCATATTTTGGACGTCACAGACGCGGATGCAGTCACGTTGTTTTTCGAAACATCTAAAACAATTGATGTGTTGTTCAATTGTGCCGGCATGGTGGCGACAGGGAATGTTTTGGCCTGTACAAGGTCAGATTGGACAAGGACGCTAGATTTGAATGTGTCCGCTTTGTTTTACATGTGTCGGTGCATTTTGCCCCTTATGGTGTCGGGTGCGGGTGGCAGTATAATCAACATGGCGTCAGTGATTTCATCCATCGGGGCCGCGCCGGATCGGTTCGCATATGCAACAAGTAAAGCTGCAGTGATCGGACTGACCAAATCCATCGCTTTGGACTATGCCTCCCAGAGCATTCGATGCAACGCTATATGTCCTTCCGCGGTGGAAACGCCATCGATGGCTGCACGCATCTCAGCGATGGACAATCCTGTCAAGGCACGGGCGGCGTTTGAAAGCAGACAACCCATTGGACGCATGGCAACCACAACCGAGATTGCTGAAATGGCAGTCTATCTTGCCGGAGATGTGTCAGGTTGCGTCACCGGTAGCACCATCATTATGGACGGAGGAGCAAAGCTATGAGCGATGCAAAACCGGTTGCGGCGGCAATTGTCGGATTAGGTCGTTGGGGGCAAAATCTGGTCACCGCTGTCTCGGATCAGACCATCCGCCCCCTGCGCTTTGTCCAAGGGGTAACCCGGACACCAGCGAAAGCCACCGATTTTGCGGCGTCCCAAGGCTTTCCTATTTCAGATGATTTTGACGCGATGCTCAATGATGCAAGCGTTGAAGCTGTGGTTCTGGCAACCCCGCACAGTCAACATTTTAGCCATATCTGCAAAGCCGCGCAGGCAGGCAAGCATATCTTTGTAGAAAAACCGCTTGCGCTTACTCTCAAAGAAGCGCGGGATGCAATTGCCCAATGTAACAGGCAAGGTGTGGTGCTTGCCGTGGGCTTTAACCGTCGGTTTTTGCCAGCTTTCAAAGAACTGAGCGATACTTTTGATCGCGGAAAACTCGGCACAGCCCTGCATATCGAAGCCAATTTCTCAGGTCCGTTCGGGTATAGCTACACCGGCGATATGTGGCGCGGAACATCCGCAGAAAACCCAGCAGGCGGCATGGCTGCAATGGGTATTCACATGCTGGACGCAATGATACATCTGTTGGGCCCAGTGCGCAGCGTTGCAACTCTTAGCCGCCGGCGCGCCATTTCAGCCCCGATGGATGACACAACCCACGTCCAAGTCGATTTTGCCTGTGGCGCGCTCGGCAGTCTGACTACGCTTATGGCGACCCAAGCCAGCTGGCGGCTGCAACTTTTCGGATCTTCGGGGTGGGCAGCGCTGCGTGACCAGCAGGCTTTAGAAATGCATTTGACAGAGCAAGACCCGGTGCTGGTGCAACACAATGTTAACGACACACTTGCAGAAGAACTGGCCACTTTTGCCGCATGCATAAGAGGACAGGGCCATTTTCCAGTAACACAAGTGGAGGCAATGCAAGGTGTTGCTGCTATGGAGGCAATCTCACTGTCTGCTGCGCGTGGTGGTGAAAGAACCCCTGTTGAACCGGTATGAGCTGTTCCGGCAGCTTTCAGTTTGCAACTATCCGCTAAGCGATTGAACACGTTATGACACATATTCCAACCATTACTGATCTTTCGACTGCGTTCTGCGATCTGGAACATCAGCTTTCCGCCGAAATCGGCTTTCGCCTGTTTTCCGTGTTGTTGGTCGATTTACCCGATATGGTACGCATCCATTCCAGTAATCTTGAAGCGTACCCATTGGGTGGGCGCAAACAAATGGGGCCAACACCTTGGGGCACACATGTTATTACACGTGGAGAACCCTGGTTGGGGCAAACCCTAGAAGAACTGCGAAACGCTTTCTCCGACTATGACTTAATCGCTGATTTGGGCTGCGGCTGTTGCCTCAACATCCCAGTTCGCGATCACGGCCAGACCATTGGCACGCTCAATCTTCTGGATGCCCAAGGTCGCTACGGCACTGATCATCTGCACCGTGCTATAAAATTTGGCGACCCTTGTGTGCCGCTGCTGAAAACCGCTGGAAAACTCTGGAAAATAGCGTCAAATCATCGGGAGACACTTTATGAATAACATTTTAATCAAGAACGCACGCATCGTAGACGGCACGACAGACCGCGCCAAAGATGCTGTGGATATTATGCTCGCCGATGGCAAGGTACAAGATATTGGGCCCTCGCTGACAACCTCGGGCGATGTAACGGTGATCGATGCGCGGGACCGCTTTGTCATGCCGGGTTTGATAGACGCCCATGTCCATGTCATCGCACAAAATGCCAATCTGAAAGAAAATGCAGCTGTACCCGATGCTATGATAACAGTCGCGGCTATGAACCTTATGGGCGCAATGCTCACCCGTGGATTTACGACAGTGCGGGACCTGGGTGGCGCAACCGGCCCCTTGCGCATGGCCATGGAAGAGGCCCCCATTGCACTGCCGCGGTTGAACATATGTGGCAAAGCTTTGTCCCAGACAGGCGGGCATACCGATCAAAGAGGCCCTTTTGACAGCACACCTGTTCCCGATTGGCCGGTCCCGCTGGGCGCACTTGGGGTCATTTGCGATGGTGAACCCGAGCTGCGCAAAGCCGCCAGAGAGCAATTCCGTACCGGCGCTGATTTCCTTAAACTTATGGCAAATGGCGGGGTTTCCTCACCATCTGATCCAATACATTTCCTTGGCTTTTCGCGCGCAGAACTCATCGCTGCTGTAGAAGAAGCCCAAAACACCGGCACTTATGTGTCCGCCCATCTTTATACCGATGAGGCAATCTTGCGCGCCGTTGAATGCGGGGTTCATTCGTTGGAACATTGCAATCTGATCACTGCAGAGACCGCACGTCTGGCCGCAGAAAAAGGCTGCATCGCCTGCCCCACATTGATCACCTATGACAAACTCAAATCCGAAGGCGCCTCCATGGGTTTACCTGCGGCCTCGATTGTAAAAGTAGATGATGTGCGTTTACGTGGCATGGAATCGCTGTCGATCATGCAAGACGCGGGCCTACAAATGGCATATGGCAGTGATCTGCTCGGGGGGATGCAGCCCCACCAATCCGGCGAATTTGAATTGCGCGGGCGGGTGCTTTCCAGCCAAACGGTCATTCAAAGCGCAACCCTTATCGCTGCCAAGCTATTGCGCATGGAAGGTCAGATTGGAACGCTAAAGCCCGGGGCTTTCGCTGATACCATTATACTGGACCGCGATCCACTGATGGATTTGTCAGTGCTTTCAGGCCAGGGCGAAAATATCAATACAATCGTAAAAGGTGGTGAAATAATCAAACATAACCCCTGATATTAGGCTCGCGACAACAAGTTCTCAGACTAGTATTTCTTTTGGTGCACCCCATTTTTATACCGCAAATTCGGTGAGCTTAGCAATTTTTTCATGTACGCGCCTGGTACAACTCGATTACCTTCATTGGGCAGTCGTTGTACAAAATTACTGTATAAGAAGATTATGGCCCCTGCCCGCAGAGGCTGCATTATTCATAACGAGAGTTTGCGGGTTTGGATTTCATATTCTTCATGGTCAGTTTGGGCAAGCGCGTCGTTTGTAGAGCCCTCAAATTGCTCAGACCCATCTAGGGCCTATTAACACTATAGCCTACGGATAATTATGATAAGTATATGTTATAATTAAAATAATATAAATTAGTACATGCTGATCCAACCCTATCTCCCTGTTCAACGCGGCGATGTGCGGGTTTCTCACCTCACTGTGATCAATGCCATCCTTTTTGTCACCGAAAATGGCTGTAAATGGCGGGCCTTGCCGCCACGTTTTGGCAAGTGGCGCACGGGTTTACACCCGAATGCGTCGTTGGGCCGACGCAGGCGTTCTTGACCGTCTGTTTGATGCGCTTCAGGACTGAGCCGCCCCCTTTGCAGTGGTCCGCCCCTATAGTTAGGAAAGCGAAGGACCAGAGATGGCGATTAAGAGACCTAAGCCTGAAGAGATTGTCGTGAAGTTACGGCAGGTTGAATTTCTGATGGGGCAAGGCATGCCTCGGATTGACGCGATCAGACAGATCAGCGTGACTGAACAAACCTATTACCGTTGGAAGAAAAAGCACGGTGGAATGGGCATAGAGCAACTCAAAGAACTGAAGCGGCTACAGAAAGAGAACGAGCGCCTGCGTCGTACGGTTTCTGACCAGACATCGGACAAGCTAATCTTGAAAGAGGCCGCATCGGGAAACTTCGGAGCCCCTCCCGCCGGCGGGCCTGCATTGATCATGTGCAGCGACCAGTTCAAAGTTTCTGAGCGACGGGCTTGTCGCGTTCTGGGCCAGCACCGATCCACGCAGCGTCGGTTGCCAAAGGGGCGTGCTGACGAAGAGCGCTTGGTCGAGGACATGATCGAACTGACGCGCCAGTTCGGTCGATATGGCTATCGCCGGATCGCTGCCTTGTTGAGAGATGCAGGCTAGCAAGTGAATGACAAACCTGTGGAACGCCTGTGGCGACGAGAGGTGGTCCTAGTTTTTTGACCAGTTTGCAGCCTGGCTAAGGCGGATCAGAGGCCAAGGCCGGTATCGGAAAATGCTTGACCTACTACAACGCCGAGCGCCCGCATTCCACCCATGCATATTGACCCCGAACGAAGCCTATGAGAGCAAAACAGAAGCAACGAGACAAGCAGCCTAAAGTGAAACCATAATCCACCTTAAACAGGCTGCAAACTGGTCTAAAATCTAGAAGCACATCTATCACGTATTGTATTGTCTTATCTTAAACCATCATTCATCAAATAAGGGTGAGTCGAAAATCTTTAAAGTAGCAAAGCATGCGTATGATATTTACTGTATTTTTCATTATGACCCTTATGGCAATCCCAAACCTGGCTTTAGCAGAGACTATTCAAATAGAGTTTACAGCACATGACTCCTACAGCAGTGAAGTTATCCTCATTGACGCAGGAGACACTGTCGAATGGTTGCCAACAAATAAAGGCCATAATGTGGAATTTCTTTCAGGTCCGAATATGAACACCCTTCCCAAAAAATCAGAAATAGACGCGTTTTATTCAGTCATTTTTACAGTTCCTGGCGTGTACTTATATCAATGTACCCCACATGGTAATATGGGCATGTTAGGCCTCATAGTGGTTGACAAAGATTTTCATAATTTAGAGATCATTAAAAGCACTCTATTACCCCATGTGGCGGATTCAGTTGTGAAAAGATTGATTAAAATTGCGAAATCAAAGGCTAAATTATTGCAATAAGTTTAGGTATATTCAAATATACCCTATCAAACACCTCTAATATAAAGCCGAAACGAACCTCCAGATTGATAAGAGTACATTTTCTTAACTCTTGTTTTAAATAACGCTATGATCGGAGACGTCTGGGATCCGAATTTTGACGGGTTGACGTCTGGTTTGAGAACGATTCAGGTAAGCACTAGATCAGGCCACGAAATGGTTCTGGACTTACAACAACGACCTGCCCAACACGGCCATCGGCGGGGTCATACCTGCAATGAAACTGAAAATGGCCGCGTAGTTCTACAAGTGGGCCCCATTAAAAATGGGGAGATTGCCAACTATTCATTAGGTATCATTACGCCGTATGAACGCAATTCATTGAGCGCTGGTATCGGCAAGTATTCGGTGGAAAATTTAACAATAATTGATGTCGCAGAGAAAATATTTTCCTCAAATTCACCGTGAACCACCGCGGGAATACCCGGTTCAAATAAATCAGGTAATCCACCCTCATAAACGACGGTTATACTTTCATTTTTATCTGATAGTGAAAATTGAAATCCAAAGGTGTCTGCCTCCAAATTTTTAACAGAGTGGACAATTCCAAAAACATTAACCGTTTGGGAGAATTGCTGCGAGTACGCACGAACCTCACTCGGAAATAGAAAATAACGAGTTTGTGACCAAGCGCTGGTCGTAAGAACACAGCATGTGATCGTCAAATATATCATAAGTTTCATTACAGCTACTCTCCAGTTTCGGCATGCAATACCCAAGATCAGAAGATTTCACCAGAGCATTTGCGAGTGGGACATTCTTTAAAATCATCCGGTGGTCGGTTATCCATGCCGAAAGCATTTTGCAGCGACCACGTCCGCGCCGTTCACAAGCCACATCTGCTGAGTGACAATGGCTCTAGTTGCGTCTCAGGCGATCTGGCTGAATGGCTGCAAGACAAAGGTATGAGGCATTCTCGCGGCGCGCCTTATCATCCACAAACACGAGGCAAGATGGCGCGCTGGCATCAAACCCTGAAAAACCCCTGCCTGCTAGAAAACTATTTCCCGCCCGATGAGCTTGAGGCTCATATCGAAGCCTTCGTGGATCACGACAACCGGCAGCGCTATCCTGCGATCTTGAACAACGTCACTCCGTCTGATGTCTACTTTGGACGTGACAAAGCCATTCTACAACAAAGGGAAATGATCAAACAAAACACCTTACAAGCAAGACGCTTGCAACACCGCAAACAGACCGCATAATGAAAGTAATCAGATGAGCCTAAACATTCTCGTTATTTAAAAAGCTCGTGGTTCCAAAAAGCTGACAACAGACAATGTTTGCGTTCTAGTCCGGCGTTGACACAGTAAATCTTTTACATTGCAAAGAGACTGCGGACATCAAACATACAGCATGACTGCAAGCCCTTTAACTTCAGGGTTAGTTTTAAACTAGCTAATTGGAGAATGGTTTGTCATACAAAGACGCTATAAAGTCACCCTGCCCTCTTCAAGCAATTTTTATCTGACAAAGCCGGCCTGAGCCACAGTTGCCGATAGCCGATAATCCAGTATAATCACACCTTAGCGCAGAGAGAGGATAACTAATTTGATTTAGCGAGATCCATCCCTTTGGAGGAAGAATGTACCTTAAATTAGTTGTTTTCACAGTTTTTATATTTTTGCTTATACCTCAAGCGGGTGCGGTTTTGGCCGAACCATCTAAGACACTTATGATACAAAACTCCCTGCGTGCAGCTGGTTTCAATCCCGGGCCTTCAGACGGGCTGTGGGGTCCGCAGACTGAGCTGGCCTTATCAAAGGCTCTCAAAACTGTCGGGGTCACACAGTCGCCCACAAGGGCAGACGGCCTGACAACAGAGATTTTCACCCATCTGACAAGTGCTTTCAATTTGTATCATGAGACCATGGATTTGCAGAAGACACGGCTGCAAGAAACGATGTCTTTCGAGGATGCCAGACACCTGATCTCACGGACCGGTCTGGGTGCACATCCAACGGAAATACAGGCCTTGGTTGGTCTTACGAGAAG
>NYVC01000031.1 GCA_002684375.1 Marinovum sp. | reverse complement strand
CCGGTCACGCGGTATCAAAGGCTCGGCTGAACTGCAAAACAGTGAATACATGTCGGGCATGCGCAACCGGCCCAGCTCCAGAACATCCTCAAACCCTGCATTTGTGATCAGGGCCAGTTTTGCGCCCTTCTTCTGGATGATGGTGTTGATGCCCACGGTTGTCCCATGCACAAAACGGACAGTGTCAGATGGGGCGACTTGGTGGCGCACTTGCAGCATTTCCAATCCGCTGCGTAGTTCTGCGCCGGGATTATCCGGAGTGGTTAAAACCTTGATCGTGTGCAGGGCTTGTGTATCGCTATTATGCGCACAAAAATCTATGAATGTGCCACCAATATCAACGCCAATATGCCAGGTCATGAATGCCTCTTATATGATTTGAATTGCATACTGACGAAATTTAGGCGCGGTCGTCCAAGACTGATCTGGCAGCATCCAATAAGGCCGCCTTATGGAATGGTTTGCGCACAGGTCTGTCGCAGGCTGTCACGCATTAGGCCTTCTGCAACAGACAACTCCCGCTCAGCATGGGTTAGAAGTGACATTGGTAAAACGAGGTCTGGTGCGAATGGGCGGGCCTTCACTCCCGAAAAGCTCTTCCAGGGCAAAAGGGCGTCAACAACGGCCAAGCCTAATCCAGCCTGGACAAAAGCAAGCGCCGAAATTGACATATCAATCTCAATCTCAGGCAGATAATGCGTATTTTCGCGCTGCGCCTTTTGGGCCAATAATCGGCCTGGCAAAGTCGCTTGCCTATAGGCAATCAGGGCCTCATCCTGAATGTCCATAAACCCTATCGGCCCCTCCGTAGAAGCCAAAGGATGGATATCTGGCATCAGGCAAACGAAGCCGACCTGTCCAAGGCGTTCAGAGTGCAGACCTGCAAATCTTTCGCCGCTCATACACAGAGCAAGATTGGCATCCCCATGCAGCAACATCGAGGTCAGCGTGTCCAGTGGTGCAATTTGTGATCTGACAATAATCTCAGGATGTTGCGCTCGAAACAAAGTCAGGGCCTGTGGTACGACAGACATCGCAGGCGGGACCGAGGCTGCCATGCGTACCAACCCGCGTCGCCCAGCCTTCAGGTCATGTGTCCGGCGCCGCAGCGCTGCGAGACCCTGAAACAACCGATCCGCCTCGGGGTATATCTCATGCGCATCCGGCGTCGGAACAAGCCGCCCTTTGACCCGTTTGAACAGGGCAAAGCCTAGCTCGTCTTCTGCGTGGCGCAAAAGCTGCGACAAGGCAGGTTGTGATGTGTTCAATGCCTGAGCAGCACCGGTGAGCGAGCCTTCGCGCATAATCGCACAGAATACTTCCAATTGTCGGGCACGCATGGTTCGACTCCTATAGGTTCACCTTATATGATGCCTCTAAACCCGTCATTGCCGCAAGGGGCGTTTTCGTGTCCCCTGCAAGAAAGGAGTATTGCGATGCTTATTGCTGTTCTTGGAGGCGGGCTGATGGGTACCGCCAGCGCGTTTTTCCTGCTTACGCACCCTAGGGTGCCAAAATCACTGAGGGTGACTTTGATTGACCGTGGTGCCATCGGTGCCGGGGCAACGGTTGCCAGCTTTGGCAATGTCCGCAGGCAAGGGCGTGATTTTCGGCAAATGGCCCTAGCGCATCATTCTCTGACCCTTTGGAACCAGCTGGAAACATTGCTGGGCTGCGATGTGGAATTCCGCGCCACCGGCCATATCCGCGCCGTGTTCCACCAACAAGCGTTGGAGGACATGCAGAATTTCGCCAAAGCAGCGCAAATGCATGGGCTGGACCTTGACCTGCTCGACCAGGCGGAATTGCGCAGGCGGTTTCCATTTCTCTCACAAGACGCGATTGCAGGCTCATTCTCGCCACACGACGGGTCAGGCAATCCCCGCCTTGTGGCTCCGGCTTTTGCACAGGCCGCCGCACGAAGAGGATTGGTGATTCGAGACTATACGCCAGTTATCTCTGTCACTCCAACCGGAAATGGCTTTCAAATTGAAACCCCGGATGAGGTAATCGGGGCTGATCTGCTTTTAAACACTGCCGGCGCCTGGGGCCGTCAGGTGGCCGCCTGGCTGAACGAAGCCGTGCCTTTGACACCATACGCACCACAGATGGGCGTGACTGAACCGCTGGAACACCGGATTCTGCCAGTTGTCGGGGTTTGGGCACACAAATCCGAAGACGTTATCTATTGCCGCCAGGTCGAACGCGGCAATATCGTCTTTGGGGGTGGCCCGCGGGAAGATGTGGCATTGGATCCCGGCCATGCAAAGGTCAATCCGATGCGAACATTAAATCAAATAGAAGCACTGGCTCGCCTGATCCCAGCTTTACGCGGGACTGCCATTATTCGAACGTGGTCTGGTTGCGAGGGCTATGTTGACGACATGCTGCCGATCATTGGGCCAAGCGCGCGCCATGACGGGCTGTTTCACGCTTTTGGGTTTTGCGGGCATGGCTTTCAGCTGGGGCCCGGTTTGGGGGCTGAAATGGCAGAGCTGATGTTGACGGGGAATAGCCTGACCGATACTAGCCCCTTTCATATTGCCCGTTTCCAGCGCAAAACCACCGTTGTGAATTAGAAGCCAGCGACATCCAACGCGCCCTTTTGCAGGCGTGCAAGACGATAGGGGTGATGCGACAACTCGGGCGTTTTCCCTTGCGCTAGATCGGCTGTCATCTGGCCCACGCCTGGCCCAATGCCAAACCCATGTCCTGACATACCTGCCGCCACAATAAATCCTGGGGCCAGCTCATCAATTACAGGCACGCCATCCGGGGTGCTGTCGATATAACCTGCCCAGGCGTTCTGAAGCACTGCGGCACCCAGTTCAGGAAACAGCAGACGCGCCCGGCGCAGTGTCTCATTAATGGTGCCACGATCAGGACGCGGGTCCAGAATTCGCATCCGCTCCATTGGCGTGTGTTTATCCAGATCCCATTTTCCCAGGGTTTCATGACCTGACAGAAACGCCTGAAGCCCACCGGGCCGCAATAAAGCGCGCCGCTGCAGAAACATTGGAAAGAATCGGTGCATATAGCGCAGTGACTGTGGGGAGGGGTCAAAACGGGCCATTCCAGATATCGCCACCGTATAGCCGCCATCGCTGCGCCGCGTGAGCGATACACCCTGCGTGTGCACCGCTGCGGGCAATGTCGCAGTGACAGGTGCGACTGATAGGATTGAACTGCGCACTGCCGATTGCGGCACGGAGATCCCCATCTGGCGACAGAAGGATGACGCCCATGCACCGCCCGCCAGCACAACGCGTGATGTTTTAATGGTGCCCTGTTCGGTGATGACACCACTGACAGCACCAGCGCGGCGTTCGACACCGCGCGCAGCGCAAAACTGATGGATCGAACCGCCATGTTTCTGGACCGCGCGGGCGATGCCCGGCGCTGCGGCAGATGGATCCGCCACGCCATCGGTCGGCGATACGATCCCGCCCATCCATGGTTTTGCGCTGGCTTTCGCCCTGTGCGCGGCCTGATCAGAGTTCAGAACCTCAGTTTGAATTCCTTCACCCTTGGCCCATGCGCACCAGTTGGCCCATCCTTCAAGTTCCACCTCATTATCCGAAAGATACAACAGCCCACAGCGGGAAAAGCCCAGGTTTTCACCCGTTTCAGCTTGAATTTCTTCCCACAGCTCAAGACTACGGGACGCCAATTGAAGCTCTCGCTTGTCACGATTCATCTGGCGGCACCAACCCCAGTTCCGGCTGGATTGTTCCGCGCCGATCCGACCCTTTTCAACCAGCGTGACGGTGACGCCGCTCTGAGCCAGGAAATAGGCGGTGCAAACGCCCACGATGCCGCCACCGATTACCACGAAATCAGCTTGTCTTGGTAAGCCTAGGTCGGACTGTACGAGGTGTAGTGGTGCTGGCATCGATCAAAATTCCTTTGAGTTAAAACGCACGACCTGATGTACGCCGATTGTACGCTAGATATTCCCGTATTAAGGGCAGTAACAAAATATCATGCTCTTTTTGTGTCTAAATCCCCTCACTCTACCGATCTTAGGTCTGTCAAATGGCCGCCCTTTCATTTGCAGGCCAAATAAGATAGCATAAAACTCGGCCATGATATCAAATGGAAGCTTGGGGAAATGACCAATCTTAAACTAGATCGGATCGATATTAACATACTGTGCCAATTGCAAAAAAGCGGTCGTGTCACCAATGTGGAACTGGCCGAATTGGTGCACCTAAGCCCGAGTCCCTGCCTGATGCGGGTCAAAAAACTGCAAGACGCAGGATATATAACTGGCTATTCTGCANAGATNGATCTGAAGCGCCTGGGCGANTCTTTGNTCGTGTTTACCGAAGTCACCCTCAANAATCACCGACAGATNGACTTNNCCCNAGCCCAGTCCGCGTTNGANAAAANCGACAATTGCATCGAATGCCATCTNNTCTCNGGGGGGTATGACTATCTCTTGAAATTTGTNACCAGCGGTGTCGNCGATTATCAGGANATCATGGAGNGTCTGNTCTCATCTNATGCCGGGATNGANAAGTATTTCAGCTATGTGGTGATCAAATCCCCCTTTGTGAAAANCCACCTGCCGCTGNAGGTGTTGTACCCCGANTACGCNAGCACCACCTGATCGGNGCCCACAAAAATCACCGGNGGGAGAATTGTGCNATGATTTCGGGGTCTTGTTCGAGCNCNTCCAGCCATTGCGTGTCNAGTTGTGGCACAGACGAGATCAGCAANCGCGNNTAAGCGTGCTGCGCANCGTCCCNCATTTGNACTGTGGGCATGCGCTCAACGATTTCACCTTTGTACATCACAAGGACNTCGTCACAAATCGCCTCGACAGTGGACAGATCATGACTGATGAACATATANCTCAGCGACAATTCGCGCTGTAGCTCTTTCAACAATTCCAGGATCGCNGCGGCNACNANGGTATCAAGGGCCGATGTTANTTCGTCACATAGAATAAGCTCTGGTTCCGCTGCNAGGGCACGGGCCAGATTGATCCGTTGTTTNTGCCCGCCAGACAGCTCTGCCGGTAAACGATGTCTGATTGACTTTGGCAGCCGCACCATGTCNAGCAGCTCGTCTACGCGCGCCTCGCGGGNCCGCCCTTTTAAACCGTGATAAAAACCCAGGGGCCGCCCAAGTATTTTGCCGATGGGCTTGTTGGGGTTCAGCGCCGTATCAGCCAATTGGAAAACAATCTGGATGCGGCGCAGCTGATCCTTGGTTCGATGTTGCAAGTCCGGGCGCAGCGCCGCGCCATTAAACCCAATCTGCCCCGCTGCTGGCGGCAGAAGGCCCGCAACGGCACGCGCCAGTGTGGATTTGCCGCTGCCCGACTCGCCGATAACACCAAGGTTCTTGCCCGGCATCAGATCAAAGTTGATGTCTTTCAAAATCAGGACCGTCGGCATGCCGTCCGACCTTTTGGGGCCATACCCGGCGAAAACATCCTTCACATCAAGGACAGGCTTGATGTCAAGCGTATTGCCGATGGCGATGCCGTCGAACGCTTTGGGCTCAAACGCCGACATAAGCTCTTTGGTGTATGGATGTTCCGGGGCATGCAGAATTTGCTCGGTGGTGCCAATTTCCTGCACCTCACCTTCTTTCAAAACCGCAATCCAGTCGGATATCTGTGCGACAACAGCCAGATCATGGGTGACATAAACCCCCGAGATGCCGCCCTGTTTCATGACCGACTTGAAGGCGCGCAAAACTTCAATCTGGGTTGTCACATCAAGCGCGGTCGTCGGTTCGTCAAAAATAACCAGGCGCGGATCTGTGATGAGCGCCATCGCGGCTGACAAGCGTTGCAATTGCCCGCCAGAAACCTGATGAGGATAGCGTTCGCCGATGGTATCGGGATCGGGCAAGGCCAAGGCGCGAAACAGCTCGATCGCTTTCTTGCGCGCCGCATCCGCGGGCATGATGTCGTGAATACGGGCCGCTTCGATCACTTGATCGATCAGGGATTTGGCCGGGTTGAATGCAGCCGCAGCCGATTGCGGTATATAGGACACCGTTGCGCCGCGATGTTCGGCCCGTTGGGCCTCGGATAACTTAGCCATATCGTGGCCATTCACAACGATCTCGCCGGCATCAATCCAGCATCCAGAGCGCGTATGCCCCAAAAGAGACAGGGCGATGGTGGTCTTGCCGGACCCACTTTCGCCGATCAGCGCCAGCATCTCTCCGGGCGTGACGTCAAAGCTGACGCCCTTGATAATCTCAACCTGACGGCCTGAATCCGTCGTCGCGTTGATGCGCAGGTCTTTGAGCTGAACAATTGGTTGAGACATGGCTTAGTTCTCGCGATCACGGATTTTTTTGGGCAGGTTATCGATCATCATATTGACCGAGATGGTCAGCGACGCGATGGCAATAGAGGGATAGATCACCGCAGGCGCGGCAAAGGGCAGCCCAGATATGTTTTCTTTGACCAGGGCACCCCAATCTGCATTTGGCGGCAGCACCCCCAGACCAAGAAATGACAGCCCCGACAACAACAACACGATGAAGACGAAACGCAGGCCAAAATCTGCGAGGACAGGGCCAAGGATATTCGGCAAAATCTCTTCCCAGATTAGATAGATCGTGCCTTCACCCCGGGCGCGGGCCACGGTCACAAAATCCATTGTATTGATGTTTACCGCAAGGGCGCGGGTAAACCGATAAGAACCAGGTGCATAAATGGCCGTCAAAGTCAGGATCAGTACCGGGATCGAGCTGCCAACTGCCGCCACCACAACCAGCCCGAACAGCTTGGAGGGGATGGAATTGAATGCGTCCAGAAAACGCGAGAGGACCTGATCAAACACGCCGCCGATGACGGCTGCGATCATGCCTAATGTCACCCCGATGAAACAGGCCAGCGTCACAGCCGCCAGCGAGATGCCCACTGTAAACCGCGCGCCCATCAGAATGCGCGAAAACACGTCCCG
>NYVC01000136.1 GCA_002684375.1 Marinovum sp. | reverse complement strand
GGGCCTCAGAGAAACCCGGATCAAGTTCCAACGCACGACGATAGCACGTGATTGCGGCGTCATATTGTGCAAGGCCTGCTTTCGCCAAACCGAGGATATTGTACAATATCGCAGCATTGGGGAACGTTTCAATCAAGGCCAAGGCGGCGCGCTCAGTTTCGTGAAAGCGCCGCTGGTGGCATAAACCAACCAAGTCGTTCAAGCGATCTTGCGGCGGCATAACCCGCAGTGCAGAACCTTGAACTTTTGCGACGGAGACCTGCCTCAGCCCTTCGAGGGCCCGCTTGTTTTTTGGGAATTTGGATAGGATTTGTTTATAAAGAGCCTCAGCTCCGGCAACCTCGCCCGCTTGCAGGCAGATCTTGGCTTTACGCAAGCCTTTATCGACGGGAAGTGACACGCATTAACCTTAAAACTATTTAACAACCACAACGCTATGAACATGAGACTTGTCTCTAAGATTTACAACTCAAAATTTAGGGCCTGTGGACAATCATCTTGAAGCTATGAGTGCTGCCACGAGGATCCAACACGCTGCATAGCTGCAATCTGTCCTGTCGCACCTTGTGGCTATCCCTCTGAGTTCTTTGATCTTTGCGAAGTCATTCTCCACCAGATGGCGCCACTTGTAGACCTTCGCATCACAATTGCGCTGGAGTTTACGGTTGGTTTTGGGCGGGATCACAACAGTTGCACCGCGCTCATCAAGGTCTTGTAATGGCCAGTCCGCGTCAAATGCCTTGTCCGCGAACAATGCATCAAATGAAACACCTTTGATCAACGGCGCGACACCTTTCATCTCATGCACTTGCCCTGGCAGCAGCAGAAACCGAATCAAATTGCCGAGCACATCCACCAACACGATGATCTTTGTCGTTCGCCCAACCGCATGAGCACACAATGGCCAAAGGCAGGTAGCAGATCGCGCCACGGCGAGCCGGTGCGCACCCACTACAAGACCGCTTGCAGAAACAGACGATTGTCTTTTGCCGTTGCTCCGGCATCGCTGAGCTTACCTGGAAGATGCGACCCAAACCGCTGCCACAAGACGTCCGACACCACAAACCCCATCTGATAATGGGTCAGTGCATGTTTGGGTTCAATTTCAATGGCGCTTTTATAGCTGGCAATCGCCGCCCTTGCGTCCCCCTTATCCTGCAGGACATTGCCTTTATTCCTTAAAGCCGCAACATGGTCAGGCTTAATCTTCAGGGCACTATCGTAATTCGCAATCGCGGCGTCCAATGCGCCAGTTTCCTTTTGGACATTGCCAATATTAAAATAACTGCTGGCGTCATCAGGTTTAAGTTTGATCGCCCTTTTAAAGCTGTCGACCGCACCGTCGTAACGACCCAGAGCCGCCCTTGAGGCACCCTGCAGATTGTACACTGCAGGGGCATCGGGAAATGCCTCTAACAGCAGATCCAGCTTTGATAGGACCTCTNTAAACTGACCTTGATGACACAGCGCCATCACCGCTTGCATCTGNTGCGGGGATGGCGCTGATCCTTCTGGACCTGTCACAACANCTGTTGATTTCATCCGTTGATATCCCCGAAGGGCNTTTGAATTTTTGGGAAAACTCGTCAAAATGTCCTTGTAAATCGTCTCTGCTGCAGTCAGCTCGGCATTTTTCATCAACCGTGCCGCCCGGCGCAGGGCTTTATCCACNTCTAAGGACATTGAAAAACTCCAAAAACAAATTCACGATGACCGAGCTTTTGCGCAGCGGCGCGCCAATTTTTTGAANATAGACACAGAACAACAAAGATAACNTATATGAATATGACCAGTATCGCGAAAAAAGTGCGACAATCAAGTCTGGGCGTCATGCGCCCTAAAAGTTAAAAATCTGTAGGCCACTATTGACCNATGGAGCCCGCACCCGCCGCTATGGCAGGTGCGGAGTTTGCATTTTACCGCCTCGTCTAGTCGATGACAGTTAGTCGATGACAGTCACCCGGCGCATCACGTCCGGTGCGCCAATAACCGCACCATTTGGTCCAAGGCCAAGCTTGATTGCATCAACCACATCCATGCCATCGGTGACCTTGCCGACCACTGTGTATTTTCCATTCAGGAAATGCCCGGGGGCGAACATGATAAAAAACTGGCTGTTGGCGCTGTCNGGGTTCGAACTGCGCGCCATGCCGACGATNCCNCGGTCATAGGGTACCTCTGAAAATTCCGCTTTCAGATCAGGCTTGTCCGAGCCACCCATACCGGCACGGCTGGTATCTGCGCCTGCTTTGCCATATTGAACATCGCCGGTTTGCGCCATAAAGCCNTCTATCACCCGATGAAACACCACATTNTCATAAATGCCATCTGCCGCCAAAGCAGCGATATGCGCCACATGGTTGGGCGCCACATCCTCTAAAAGATCGACGGTGATCACGCCGTTCGCGCCCTCGCCTGCCACTTCAATCTGTAATCCGGTTGCCAAAACCGGTGCGGCCAAAAAACTGAATACTGCTGCAAGCTTATACATCGGCGGCCACCTTTACTGAGATCATTCGGTCAGGACTGACAGGAGGTTCCCCGCGCACGATCGCATCGACATGATCCATGCCCTTGAGCACACGACCATAGACCGTGTACTGGCGGTTGAGGAAATGATTGTCGCCAAAATTGATGAAAAACTGACTATTGGCCGAGTTGGGGTTCTGGCTGCGCGCNGCCGCCAATGTTCCGCNATCATGCGGAACGCCCGAAAACTCCGCCATCAAATCTGGCAGGTCAGAGCCCCCAGTGCCCGCCATACGCAAATTGAAATCATCTTCCATATCGCCGTTTTTCACATCACCGGTTTGCGCCATAAAGCCGTCTATCACCCGGTGGAACGCGACATTGTCATATTCTCCACCACGGGCCAGCTCTTTCATCCGCGCGCAATGTCCGGGCGCAATATCAACCAGCAANTCCACAATAACTGTTCCATCCTTCAATTGGATCAAGACGGTGTTTTCGGGATCCTTGATGGCCGCATCCAGCTTTGCTTTGCCCTTGGCGGCTGCTTTCTTAGCNTTAGGTGCCGGTTTTTTTGCCTTGGCAGCTTTGGTTCCGCCAAGCGCCTGTTTGATCAAAGCCTTAATCTGTTTACGGCTTTTTTCAGTCAACATTTTATTTTTACCATATTCCACCTTGCCGGTAGCGATCATCTCGGCCAAATCAGCTTCCGCCATGCCTGCCGCAGCCAATTCGTCTAAAATCAAAGATTTTTGTTTTTCATTGCGATATTTAATCCCATCGGCCATCCCGGCTCTCCTTCGCGCTGTAAGTTTNACTTTATCTAGTCTGCTTACTGCAGGGGGACAAGCTGAGACATTGACGCAAGCCACAGGATCAACCAAACAGCGGTTTAAGTGCAGAGTTACCAAGGCAGAGGCGTGAGATATGAGCTGGAAAACACTTGAGGACATTCATCTTACCAATNAAAGGGTACTCGTGCGGGTCGATATCAACGTACCTATGCAAGANGGCGCCGTTACCGATGCCACCCGAATCATCCGCATTGTCCCAACGGTGCAGACCATTCTAGCCGCCGGAGGCATACCGGTGCTACTGGCCCATTTCGGGCGTCCAAAAGGTCAGCGCCAGCCCGAGTTCAGTCTGCAGCCACTGATTGCCCCACTTGAACAGGCGCTCGGAACTTCGGTGATGTTTGCCGCAGACTGCATCGGCGCAGGCCCGGCTGCGGCCCTGCAAGCCCTGCCAAAAGGGGACGTACTGCTGCTGGAAAATACCCGCTATCACGCGGCAGAAGAGACCAATGACCCTGCATTTGCCGCGCGGATGGCCGCGCTGGGCGATGTGTATTGCAATGACGCCTTCTCAGCCGCGCACCGCGCCCATGCGAGCACAGAAGCCTTGGCACGTTTGCTGCCCTCCTGCGCCGGTCGACTGATGGCGGCAGAGCTTGAGGCGCTCGAAACCGCCTTGGGCGCCCCCAAACATCCGGTTGTNGCGGTGGTGGGAGGGGCAAAAGTCTCGACCAAACTGGCGCTGCTCGGCAATCTGGTCACCAAAGTTGATCATTTGGTCATTGGCGGCGGCATGGCCAACACGTTTCTCGCCGCCCAAGGCTATCCGGTCGGNACATCNCTAGCCGAGCATGATATGAAAGCTACTGCCAAGGATATTCTGGCACGCGCCGCAGCGGGAGGCTGTGAAATTATCCTGCCCAGCGACGTTGTTGTNGCCCGCGAGTTCACCGCCAATGCCCCGCATCAAACAGTTGCAGCCAACGCCTGTCCGGCCGACGGCATGATCCTGGATGCCGGCGCGCAAACAATTGCGCGNATCACCGATTGTTTNTCTNCTGCCAAAACTCTCATTTGGAANGGGCCTTTGGGAGCCTTCGAACTCGACCCTTTTGATACCGCCACNAACGCCGCCGCGTGCGAGGCGGCCAATTTAACCAAGGCAGGAAATTTGGTATCAATTGCCGGGGGCGGTGATACCGTGGCGGCCCTGAATAAAGCAGGCGCTGCTGACAATTTCACCTATCTATCCACCGCTGGTGGCGCATTTCTGGAATGGATGGAAGGCAAAACCTTGCCTGGGGTGGCAGCGCTTGAAAATGGGCTGAAGCCTCAGGAAAATCCTAACCTTTAAAGGCAAAATTCTTGTAAAGTCTGTCTGCTACAAAATACCCGTTTGGTGTTAGCGCAAACACAATTGAAACTGTAAACCACCTCGCTTAGAGCCGATGCAGATGCGTTCGGGCATCAGCGTAAGACTGCACCATTTATCCAAATGGTCGGCATCGTGTAACGGACAGAGGCGGGCCAAAATATGAACAATATCGAGCAAAGAGCCAAGATTTTATCAGCAGATGGTTTCATCGCAGCGTTGGATCAAAGCGGTGGTTCAACCCCCAAAGCCCTAAAATTATACGGGATTGATCCCACCGGTTACAATGGGGACACAGAGATGTTTGATCTGATCCACGCTATGCGCGCCCGGATCGTGCAATCAAAAGCCTTCTCAACAGATCACATTGTTGGGGCCATTTTATTCGAGCAAACCATGGACCGGATGATTGGAGGCCTGCCTTCCGCCGACTATCTGTGGAAAACCCGTGGCGTCGTCCCCTTACTGAAAGTCGATAAAGGCCTTGCCGCCAGTACCGATGGGGTGAGCCTGATGAAACCCATAGACGGGCTCGATGCACTGTTGCAGCGCGGCGTTGAGGCCAATATTTTTGGCACAAAGATGCGTTCTTTGATCGAGAGCGCCTCAGAAAGCGGCATTGAAGCCGTGGTGGCGCAACAATTCGAGGTCGCAAAGAAAATCCTCGGCCACGGCCTGATTCCGATTATTGAACCCGAAATCAGCATTACCGCAACCGACAAAGCTGCCGCCGAAGGCCTGCTGTTGCAAACCATCAGCCGTCACCTTGACAAAATGGCGCCAGATCAAGAAATCATGCTAAAGCTGACCCTGCCCGAAACCGCCAATCACTATGCCCCGCTGGTGGCCGATGATCGTGTGCTGCGAGTGGTGGCCTTATCAGGTGGCTATGACCGCAAGACCGCGACGGATATGTTGGCCAAAAATGCCAGTGTGATCGCCAGTTTTTCACGCGCGCTTACCGAAGGGCTTTCCATTCAGCAAAACGACGCCGCATTTGATACCACACTCGGTCAGGCGGTCGCGGAAATTTACGATGCGTCAGTGTCGGGCTAACACAAAATTGGGCCTGCCAGACGCTGATCTCAATCTAATGTAAGATTTGTTCATTTTTGGGATTCACAAACAGAATCACCTGTGCAATCATACATTAAGGGCCCCTTAGTGGGTCGTATTGAGGCAGCAGATGACCACACGTAACACCAAAAAGCCCTTAGGCGTCTTGACGTTTTTTGTGGTCGCTTCCGGGCTGGCTCTGTATTTCACATTTGCCGCTGTTCAGGGCGACTATGGGCTGTTTCGCCGTGCAGAAATTGAGCAGAAAACCCGCCAGTTGACCGCAGAACTTGCCGAGACCAACGCCGAAATTAAACGTATGGAAAACCTGACGCACCGGCTGTCAGACGGCTATCTGGATCTGGATTTGCTCGACGAACAGGCGCGGCGTGTTCTGGGTATGATCCGTCCCGACGAAATCGTCATTCGCTAGTTCACGAGCTTTCCTAAGCGACCGCCTGTAAATAGTGAATAATTTATGTGTAGCGCCCGCCAGAAACAGCAAGAGCCCGCCCCCGCAGAAACGGGGACCCTGTAAAGTCAGCACTATTGCCGCACCAATTCCTCCAAAATTAATGCGAAAATACATCTCTCAAAAATTTCTCTCGTCATTCTGCCTTATATCCTCTATAAAAATAGTTTAACGCTAAACTACTTTCAGAAAAGGCGAGAAAAGCCCATGGCAACCCGAAAAAGTGCGGCAAAATCAAATGTTTCTTCCGAAGAGCTGAAACAACATTACCACGATATGTTACTGATCAGACGATTCGAAGAAAAAGCAGGCCAGCTCTATGGCATGGGCCTTATCGGCGGATTTTGTCACTTATACATCGGCCAAGAAGCCGTTGTTGTCGGCCTTGAGGCCGCCGCAGAACAGGGTGACAAGCGGATCACCTCTTATCGCGATCACGGCCATATGCTGGCCTGCGGTATGAATCCAGACGGCGTTATGGCGGAATTGACCGGACGGATCGGCGGTTACTCCAAAGGCAAGGGTGGCTCCATGCATATGTTTAGCAAGGAAAAGCACTTTTATGGTGGACACGGCATTGTGGCGGCACAGGTTCCGATCGGTGCCGGCTTGGCATTTTCAGACAAATACAATGGCACAGATCGCGTGACTTTTGCCTATTTTGGCGATGGGGCTGCCAATCAGGGTCAGGTTTACGAGACCTTCAATATGGCGGCGCTTTGGAAACTGCCGGTCATCTTTGTCATTGAAAACAATCAATATGCGATGGGCACAGCGCAAAAACGGTCAACCTCGTCGCCGGATATTTTCACCCGTGGTGAGGCTTTTGGCATCGCAGGTCAGGCGGTTGACGGCATGAATGTACTGGAGGTCAAAGCCGCTGGCGAATTGGCCGTCAAACATTGTCGCGCCGGCAAAGGGCCGTTCATTCTCGAAGTCAAAACCTATCGTTATCGCGGTCATTCAATGTCGGATCCGGCAAAATACCGGACCCGCGAAGAAGTTCAGAAAATGCGCGAAGAACGCGACCCTATCGAATACGTACGCTCGTTGTTGCTGACCGGCAAACACGCCACAGAAGAAGATTTAAAGACGATCGATAAGGGCATCAAAAAAGTTGTCAACGCATCGACAGACTTCGCCAAAGAAAGTCCCGAGCCGGATCTCTCCGAGCTTTGGACCGATATTTACGCTCAGGCATAAGGACAGATATAATGGCAACCGAAATTCTGATGCCCGCGCTCTCGCCAACCATGGAAGAGGGCACCCTGACACAATGGCTTGTCAAAGAAGGCGATAGTGTCGCTTCGGGTGACATACTGGCAGAAATTGAAACCGACAAGGCCACGATGGAATTCGAGGCTGTGGATGAAGGCGTGATCGGCAAGCTGCTGGTCAGCGCCGGCAGCGAAGGCATCAAGGTCAATGCGCCCATTGCCCTATTATTGGAAGACGGCGAAAGCGTGACCGACACCAAGGATTTGGCCACCCCAACGCCAGAGCCTACCGCCACAGAGCCCGCAAAAGACCGCCAAACCGACACCGCCAATGCAGCCGCCCCTCTTGCGGCCACGGTTGCTGTCGCAGCGCCTAAGCTGGGACCAGACTGGCCAGAGGGCACCGAGATCCGTCAGCAAACCGTGCGGGAAGCTCTGCGCGATGCCATGGCCGAAGAAATGCGTACAGACCCCACCGTGTTGCTCATGGGGGAAGAGGTCGCCGAATATCAGGGTGCCTATAAAGTATCGCAAGGTCTGCTGGACGAATTCGGCGAAAAACGTATTATCGACACGCCGATTACCGAACATGGCTTTGCAGGAATAGCGGTTGGCGCGGCCTTTGGCGGCTTGCGCCCGATTGTCGAGTTCATGACGTTTAACTTTGCCATGCAAGCAATGGATCAAATTGTAAACTCTGCCGCTAAAACGCTTTATATGTCCGGCGGGCAGATGGGCGCTCCGATGGTTTTTCGCGGACCTAACGGCGCAGCGGCCCGTGTCGGTGCGCAGCATTCACAGGATTTTGCAGCTTGGTTTGCCGCTATTCCGGGGTTGAAAGTGGCGATGCCCTATTCGGCATCAGACGCCAAGGGGCTGTTAAAATCGGCGATCCGTGATCCCAATCCCGTGGTCTTTTTGGAAAACGAAATCCTCTATGGGCGCAGCTTTGATATGCCGGTGCTTGAGGATTACACCGTGCCGTTTGGCAAGGCGCGGATTTGGCGCGAAGGCAGTGACGTGACGCTGGTCAGTTTTGGTATCGGAATGCAATATGCGCTTGAGGCTGCCGAAACACTGGCGGCAGAGGGTGTCAGCGCCGAAGTTGTGGATTTGCGCAGCCTGCGCCCGATTGATTACGACACCGTGCTGGCCTCAGTGCAAAAAACCAACCGATGTGTGACCATAGAAGAGGGTTTTCCCGTCGGCTCTATCGGCAATCATCTCTCGGCAACAATCATGGAAAAAGCTTTTGACTATCTAGATGCCCCGGTGATCAATTGCACTGGCAAGGATGTGCCTATGCCATATGCGGCCAATTTAGAAAAACACGCGTTGTTGACCACCCAAGAGGTGATCGAGGCCGTGCACAAAGTAACCTACAGGTAAGGANGACAGAGCTATGCCAATTGAAATTCTCATGCCTGCGCTGTCACCAACCATGGAACAGGGGTCGCTGACTAAGTGGTTGGTCAAAGNGGGCGACACNGTGGCCTCGGGCGACCTGTTNGCCGAGATCGAAACGGATAAGGCAACNATGGAATTTGAAGCCGTCGACGAAGGGANCATCGGTGAGATTTTGATCCCCGAGGGCAGCCAAGACGTCGCCGTTAATACGCCGATCGCCACCCTGCTTGATGACGACGAAACCGCAGATGGACCCGATCATACAGCCTCTGCCNCTGCCTCACTGCCAGTACGTGCTGACACGTCTGCAATTGCAACCTTAGACAGCGCGACACCGGCAGATGCGGTGCATAAGCCCGTGACACCCACCGCAACTTTAGCACCGANCTCGCAACCGNATANAAAAACCGGGCGCGTCTTTGCCACACCTCTGGCCCGCCGTATTGCCGCGGATAAAGGACTGGATTTAAGTCAGATAATCGGCTCTGGNCCAAAGGGNCGCATTGTGAAAGCCGATGTCGAAAATGCGACCGCAGCGGCCCCGGCACCCGCGACCAATTCAGCCTCAACAGCTGTATCCACCGAACAAATTGCGATCTCCAGTGGCCCTGCGACCGAAACCGTGCTTAAAATGTACGGTGACCGNACCTTTGACGAGATAAAACTGGACGGCATGCGCAAAACAATCGCCGCCCGACTGACAGAGGCCAAGCAGACAATTCCGCATTTTTATCTGCGTCGGGATATCCAGCTCGATGCTCTTCTGGCGCTGCGTAGTGANTTAAACAGCCAGCTTGCGACCCGCGACGTCAAGCTTTCGGTCAATGATTTCATCATTAAAGCCGCCGCCTTAGCGCTTCAGTCTGTACCTGCAGCCAATGCTGTTTGGGCCGGAGACCGAGTGCTGCAGCTTAAACCTTCTGACGTGGCTGTCGCTGTCGCCATCGAGGGCGGTTTGTTTACGCCAGTGCTCAAAGATGCCGATAGCAAGTCTCTCTCGACCCTCTCAGCGGAAATGAAAGACATGGCNAACCGGGCACGGAACAAAAAACTGGCCCCGCATGAATATCAAGGTGGCAGTTTTGCAATCTCGAACCTTGGCATGTTCGGCGTTGATAATTTTGACGCAGTAATCAACCCACCGCACGGTGCCATTTTGGCCGTAGGCGCGGGCAAAAAACGCCCTGTGGTTACGCCAGACGGCAGCTTGGGCGTCGCCACGGTCATGTCGGTCACAATGTCCGTCGATCACCGAGCGATTGACGGAGCATTGGGCGCGCAACTGCTGCAAGCGATTGTCGACAACCTTGAGAACCCGCTCACCATGCTGGTATAACGCTTGTCAGGAATGTCAGGGGTAGTTTTTAAAAANGGCCGGCCTTTGTCTGCGTGACTTGNGCCTGCCGCTTCGGTTTGTGGCACCGCGCCAAGACCTGCGCTAGACGTCTAGGCTAGAGGCTTCTTTCAGCAGTTGATCCATTGTCACTGACGGGGTGGCACAGCCCGCCTCTCCGACCACTTTAGCCGGAACGCCCGCCACAGTGGTCATGGCCGGCACATCATGCAGTACCACCGAACCCGCTGCAATCCGCGAGCAGTGGCCGACGGTGATATTGCCCAGCACCTTGGCCCCGGCCCCGATTAACACGCCTGCCGCGATCTTGGGATGGCGATCTTCTTCCTCTTTGCCGGTACCGCCCAACGTGACAGAATGCAGCATCGACACATTGTCACCCACCACCGCCGTCTCACCGATGACAATCGAATGGGCGTGATCGATCATAATTCCCTTGCCGACTTTAGCAGCCGGGTGGATATCGATACCAAAAACCTCTGACACCCGCATCTGGAAAAAATACGACAGATCAGCCCGACCCTGCCCCCATAACCAATGGGCAACCCGGTAGGCTTGGATCGCTTGGAAGCCTTTGAAAAACAACAGCGGTTGCAGAAACCGATGGCAGGCCGGATCGCGGTCGAACACCGCTGTGATATCAGCCCGNGCGGACATCGCCAGATTGGGATCTGATTTATGGGCAGCGTCACAAATTTCGCGCAGTATCTGCTCAGACATCTCGCCCGAGGCCAATTTAAGTGCAATCCGGTAGCCGAGCGCGTCTTGAATCGAGTTGTGGTGCAAAACGCAAGCGTGCATCAAGCCACCTAACAGCGGTTCTTCCGAGATAGCATGCTCTGCCTCATCGACAATTCGCACCCAGATTGGATCAAGATTAGCAATCTGTGTCTGACTTTTGGCCATTTTACACTCTCCCTTGCATGCTAAAGTGTATCAGATAGTGTAAAAGAATGGAAAGTTAATTCTTCGCTATTGGAAAGGGATTTGCATGCCGNCCCCTGACAAACAGATATATTACCAACTGATCAACACTCGCTTAGACGAATTGAATCAAGAAGATGATCTCGGACACAGCAGTCAAGCGGTGGTGGCATTAGATCAGCAATCTGTGGGCCGCTTAAGCCGGATGGACGCCCTGCAAGCGCAGGCCATGGCACAAGCAGCACAAACCCGGCGTGACACGCAGCGCAGTGCACTGCTGAACGCCCGTAAGAGNCTTGATGATGACGCCTTTGGTACTTGTTACGACTGTGGCGATGACATTGCCCCCAAGCGACTTGCGTTCAATCCAGCGGTACAGCTTTGCCTGAGTTGCGCGTCCGGTTAGACTGGNACGCTCGCCAATGACGCAGCCCAGAAAAAACCCTTTCGAGACAGTCGCAATATTCAAGATCTGTAAGNTCAGGTTCGGTTTGCAAGCCCATACTGCGCGCCANGNCCATAAGGCTGCCGTTTCCCCAATCGGGATGCGGCNTATTAAANCGCTTGCGATAACAATNAGCACTATGAGCCTGTGACANGATCGAGCTACACAAGGAATTCCGTCTGTCAGCAGTCACAGACATTAAAACTCGCGCCACCGCCGTCACATCGCCGTGTAAAACCAGCCGCATTACTTGACCAGCATCAGCCGGGCGAACGGACCGGGTCCAAAGAGCGCCGAGACCTGTGCAACATGCACTTCAAGCATCGGTGATGTTAAAACCT
>NYVC01000030.1 GCA_002684375.1 Marinovum sp. | reverse complement strand
TCCAGCGCAATTATGATGCGGCGGTCTAAAAGTGACGCCATCTGGTGGAATATGACTTCGCAAAGATCAAAGAGTTCAGAGCGATAGCCACAAGGTACGACAAGACAGATTGCAGCCATGCCGCGTGTTGGAACCTCGTGGCAGCACTCATAGCTTCAAGATGATTGTCCACAGTCCCTGATAGAGAACTGATTAAGGTGTTCAGAGCCTAATAATTCCTATAGAAACCTCAGAAGCCCATTAGAGACCAAAAACCTTCAGCAATTAGGAACAATGAAATGAACAGTCTTCCTTTAACATCTATTTTCGCATCCCTGTTTACTTTGTTTTATTTGTTCCTGTCATTTCGCATTGGATACTTAAGAGGTAGTCCAGTGATGAAGCTGATTTTCAAAATGGATGAAGAGGTTCCAGCATCAAAACTAGACAGAAACGTAAGAGCACACGGAAACTTTTCTGAATACGTTCCTATATTTCTGGTTCTGTTAATGATTTTGGAAATCTCAGGAAATGCATCCTTCAACTATTTACTCTTGATCTGTTCAATTTTTGCATATGGACGACTGGCACATGCAATTTGTTTTGCATTTTATGTATCCAACCCATTTTTGAGAATTTCAGGAATGTTGTGCACCTATCTGGGTCTGGCAATTTTTGCAGTTCGATTGTTGTTGGATACACTTGTGAACTAAATTGACTCTGTAGGACTTTTGAAATCGGATTGTTTGAGAAACTTCAGTACAAACCCTAACCAGTCCACTTTTGAATACGAAACTGAATGCAGAAAATCAGGTCTGGAGTGGTGGGCTCATTGTAAGCATACAGGGAACCCACCCTGTATTGGCAAGACCTCTGCCCACTTCAGGAATCCTTCACTGTGGTAGATTTTGTATTCCTCAGGAGATCACATCGAGGGTTTTATGGATGTTTTCAGTTATAAGAGCGCGCGTCGGATTGTGGATCGGAATGTCTTGTGCAAAGTTGATGCGCTTTGGGATTGATCTTTGGTTTTTCTGCTTCTTAAAAGCGGTTTGAACTGATCGGGTCTGGGCCCTCAATGAACGAACTTTCCCGGATCGTTTGGCTGCAGCAATCGCCACTGTGATCGTGTCTTTGTGAACATCAAGGTCAACATAAGCGGCAAAATTGTTCATCATCGTTCTCCTTTTCTTGCCGCGCAATTATACGCGACAGCTTTGGAGAACGGTCATCTCATCTATCTGTTCCTGGGATCAGAAGCAGGCGGCAAATCTGCCGCTATAGCTTATACGCTCATTGAGACTGCCAAGATGAACAAGGCAAGCCCCGAAGCCTGGCTTGCTTGGGGGGCAGGTCAGAACGCATCCAAGATCATCCCGCAAACCGTATCAACGACCTCATACCGTGGGCCTATCAGGATATGATTAATGCTCAGAACAAAGGGGCCGAGGTAAAAGCCGCAGATTGATTAATGGCCGCGTTGATGCTTACGATTATTCTGCGGCAATAGGGCAGGCAAAATTTGACCAAACAGAACAGTTCATTCTAAAATCCAACTATCGGTAGGTCGGGTCTGAAACGGGGAGGTGTCTGTGAGGTTATGTGTGATTGTCATGCTTGCACTGCTGCAGAGTGCTGGCTTTGGCTCGGCAGTTTTGGCAGAAAAATTCAAACTCGATGGTGAAATTCTGTTTTATGACACAGACAGCGCGCCGCCGGGACAGGATGAGATTAATTGGCAGGACGTTGAGACGCTTGTGTTTCTGCTGAGACAGCAACAGCAGATTGAGGTCTTGCATTTAAACAGTGCGGGCGGATTAATCGAAGCCGCAAGGGAAATGGCGGATATTATTATTGATTTTGAATTGGATACCCGGGTTACAGATGAATGTGCAAGCGCTTGTGTCACATTGTTTCTGGCTGGAGAAAGCCGGCAATTGGATCGGGGCGGCCGGTTGGGATTCCACAGGAGTTCTTGGGATGCGGCCTCGATGGAAGAGTATTACAAGGATGCCCGGGCCGATATTGGTTGGGACAGCCTGTATGAATTTGCCTCTTGGTCCTATGAAGAGGCACAAAAAGATGTTTTGAGCGAGATGGAGTATCTACTCGAACGCGGGGTCGATCCGGAATTTGCGATCAAAACCTTGCGGGCTGAAAATGCGGACATGTGGTTCCCCAGACGTCGGGAATTAACGCTTGCTGGTGTGCTGTCGAAACCCTGATCGTAACGAGACCAAATTTGCGAGGTTTTATTGTTTGATGTCGTAACTGCCGCCGTAGGGAAATTGTGGGTCTGGCATAGCCTGTGCACGTGCCGTATGTCAGGATGTATAACTAAGAGTTGAAAAGGGAATGAGATGGGAAAGATAGCACTGCTTTTGGCCGCCGCTTCGAGCTTAATTGCGACATCGGCAATATCCGATGAAACCTTTAGCGCTGTTGTTGACCATGATACGCGTACCGATGTGCCACCGGCGGTCTGGGTTGTTAATCAAACAACTGGAGCGGTACGATTTTGCGTGGTGGCCAATAATAATACCTCCGTCATCTGTTCGGCATGGTCTGAAAAATAAGCCGACATGCACGGATGCCATAGGGTCTGTTCATTGACCGCAGAATTATTTTTNANCNACGGTTTGGCAAATGCTGAAAAATAAACGTTCTGATTGAACCGGCGAAATAGAACAAATGGTCCTATGGCGGTACATCAGTTTGACGCACCACCGTTTGATGCCATCTTCAAGGGCCTGCGAGGCCTTTCCCTAGCGGGTCTGCCTCGCACTGCGCATACTAAAGAGGTTCAGACGATCCATCCAGAGCGTTCGGCTTTTGCTTTCTGAAGGCTTTTGTCTTTTCTCATCATATCGGCCATGGCTTTGGCCAATGCATCTGCTGCTGCGGCGCTGCGTTTGAGATCAGCGCGCAGGGGGATCAATAAGTCGCCATCTGATTTTAAAATAGGCGCTTCATAATCACCATATTTCGCCACAAGGGCTGTAATTTCCGTCATAAACTCTTCTGAATTGTCATACATTCTGGCCGGTTCCTTGGTGATAAAAGTAGCAGATAACAATTTGCAAATTATGTACCAAGATTGCCGGGATGGTAATTAAAATGTAAGTTCATTTTTCTGAATGTTTCAAAGGCCGAGTTGTTTGGCAAAATTCCAGCGATATCAGTCTCTGATGGCTTTGTTTGCAACGACACGTCCGGGGTGCCTTGATGTGTTAATTGGGCCCAAAATATGATCTGTCTGCTACCAATTTTAACCTCTATCTAAGATGTTTCATCCATGCTGTACACGCGGGAGAACTGCTTGATCTCGCAGATTGCCAACTTTACCGATCAGAGCAAAAATTGCCACAGCTGTCAGAGTTCGAAGTGACGTATTGCTTGGCATTTGTCACGGCTAAGGATGTCTAACGCGATACGTACTCTTGGAATCATGCGGGAATATATCTTGCACCGACACTTAGGGTGGATTATCGCCTTCGCACTGGCAATCACGCAGTCAGGCGTTCGGTCACAAGAAGTGCTGGGCGCGATGGTATGTTATTTGCTAGTAAAACAGCAGGTGTGGGCGAGAATGTGGTCAACAATATGGTCGGTATGGTGGGATATAAGCAGACGAACAGCGCTTATCTGGATAGGGTAAATACGGTTTTACCTTTCAACCATATATTAGAAACTGGACATATCTATGCAAGATAAAGCCGCCCTCGTGACATATTTGATCGAAAATTTCCCGGGGATCTTTGAAAAGAACTCAGAGGAAGAATCCGCTCTTTTGGGGCATCAGAAACAACAAAAACCTGACAAATTTAAATACTCGAAAGAACTTGCAGGGGTTGGTGACAGTGTTGAACAGGCGTCTTGGAATATGGTTCATCTGGAAGAAATGGCGTCCAAAACCGATGGTTTTACGCAGTATTCTGATTTCCAGACCTTATTCGAGATTGATTTCCGTGTGCGGTTTTGTCGGGCTATACTATCACGGCGCCTGCCAATTGGATGGACAGACAGCGGTGAGGATTTTTGGCCCAGCGATGTGCCAATTTTAAAACTACCAGATTTGAGCCCACTAGATTTTCTGATCTCAGCTTCACGCAAACGACCACTGCGCAAGGTCGAGTATGATGAAACCTATTATGCCGCCAAATGTCTGGGGCATTTTCGCAGATCTAAATTTCTGCAGGAATGTTCGGGTGGCCATATGGCCGTTTGGCGCGAATGGATGCTATTTGGCGATGCCTGGACAGCGGCGTCTATTCAACACGGGTTTGGGGTTGCGCTTGGCAGCGAGGCCTAACCACAAGAGCCGGCCGGTTTTCTGGCGTTTGGCTTTCAACCCGCTCCAAATGCCAGCTTAAATGGTGGCTTTTACCCGATCGAATATGAAGTGGTCTCGCTATGGCATATGTCATCTTATTTTTTTCGGCTTTGGTGGCGGCAACAATCTTGCCCCTGCAATCTGAGGCCGTTCTCGTGGCTTTGCTACTGGCAGGCGATCACTCTAATGCTGCGCTTGTTGCTGTCGCAACGGTTGGAAACGTAGCGGGTTCGGTGGTGAATTGGATTTTAGGTCGGGCTTTTGTGGGTTTTCAAAATCGTCGTTGGTTTCCGGTTTCATCTGCCCAGCTCATTAAGGCAAAAGCCTGCTATGGTCGCTATGGTCGGTGGGCGCTTTTGCTGAGCTGGCTGCCGGTAATTGGTGACCCGATCACGGTTGCCGCAGGGGCGTTGGGCGAGCGTTTCCTGCCGTTTGTTTTTATCGTTACGCTAGCAAAGGCAGGGCGGTATATTTTTCTCGTTTTTGCGACCCTGATCTGGCTATGAGTATCAGGCGTTACGGCTTGGATGAATGCGTTTTTGAGTTTTCATCGCATAGCATAGGGCGATACCTTTCTGGGTTTGACCCCGGACAGGCGCCAAGATGCGCTTGCCGGGTATCTAGGGCACCTAGGAGTTGCTGAGAAAATACAGTTTGCGCATATGTTCGTGAATGACCCATTCGCCCAACCAACCTTTTGGCAGGACCAATAAATCACCGCCTGTGATGTCCCGACTTGTGCCGTCGCTCAGGTTTTTGACGGTGGCTGATCCGGATATGATATGACAATACTCTGCCGTCTCACTGCGATCGGCGGTAAATCGTCCAGGGGTGCATTCCCACAATCCAATTTTGACCCCGGCGTCTGCAGAGGTCCAAAGTGGGTTTGACGCTTCGACTTGCTCGTCGGTCAAACGCGTTGGTTTTGGCTTGAAACCTTCGACAGGTTGATTGGCGAGGTCAGAGAAAGTTACCAGATTGGTCATGAAAGGTCCTTTGTGCTGGATGTAAGGGGGTGTTGGGCGTATGGGCGGCAGCCCTAGCGCTGCGTGGCGCCCTGCGGGGTTTCTGATGACAAAGCCCAAAGGTTTATACCTTCTTCCAGTGCATATTTATCAATATTTACAAGCTCTTCAGGGGTGAAGTTTAGGTTATTTATTGCCCCGGCACAGTCGGTGATTTGTGCAGGCTTCGACGCACCGATTAGGGCGGTGGTGATACCACCTTCGCGCAAGACCCAGGCGATTGCCATTTGTGCCAGAGTTTGTCCGCGCGCCTTGGCAATTTCGTTGAGCTGGCGGATATTGCTTAAGGCCTGCTCTGACAGCATATTGGGACTGAGAGATTTGTCTTGGGCCGCTCGGCTGTTTTCTGGCACGCCGGATAAATATTTGGTGGACAGCATACCTTGGGCCAGCGGTGAAAAGGCGATGGACCCAACGCCCAATTCCTGAAGCGTGTCTTTTAATCCGTCGCGCTCGACCCAGCGGTTGAGCATGCTGTAAGAAGGCTGGTGGATCACGCATGGGGTCCCGAGATCATTTAAAATTGCCACTGCTGCGCGGGTGCGTTTGGAATTATAGGACGAGATGCCGGCATAGAGCGCCTTGCCTGAGCGCACGATGTGATCCAATGCGCCCATGGTTTCCTCAAGTGGGGTTTCGGGGTCGAACCGGTGCGAATAGAAAATGTCGACATAATCGATCCCCATCCGTTTAAGCGAGGCATCGCAGGACGCAATAAGGTATTTGCGGCTGCCCCACTCGCCATAGGGACCGGGCCACATATTGTACCCGGCCTTGGACGAAATGATTAATTCGTCCCGGTAGTCGCGAAAATCCTCGCGGAGAATCTCTCCAAAGGCACTCTCGGCAGAACCGGCGGGCGGACCATAGTTGTTAGCCAAATCGAAATGGGTGATGCCGAGGTCAAAAGCAGTTCTGCACAGGCTGCGTTTGGTCTCATGGGGGGTGTCCCCGCCAAAATTATGCCACAGACCAAGCGAGATGGCGGGCAGTTTCAGACCAGAGTTGCCGCACTTACGGTAAGGCATTGTTTCATATCTGTTTTCTGCGGCGACATAGGACATATTGCTGACTTTCTGGTTGCATGCCGGGATGAGCATCAGACGTTGATGTCTCACGTGTGGCCGGGGCATTTTCTGGTCGTGAGCGGACTACCCCTCAACAAAGGTGTGTGGGTTTCTGCTTGTTGAATTTGATAGTTCACTTTGATGAGCCTTGCAATCTAGAACGACAACTTGTCAATGTGCCGGGCCGAATTTAAGATGCTGGCTTAATGGCATGATAAAGGTGTGTTTTGTGGAAAAGCCTGTGATCCTATGTGCGCCCGAACCGCGCAGTCTCGAGCTAATTTTTACGGTTGAAAACTTGAAGGTACTTCAGGCGGGGTATCAACTGATCGAGGTCGAGCAGGATGATATTGCCAACCTCTCGCCTGATATTCTGGCGCAGGTATCATATATTATCGGCCAGCCGTCGCTGTCACGGGCAACGCTAGCGGCGCTGGTAAACCTGCGCTGCATATTTAATGTAGAAAGTAACCTGCTGAACAATATGCCCTATGATGTTTTGTTTGAACGCGGCATTCATGTTGTCACCACAGGGGCTGTGTTTGCCAAACCTGTGGCCGAGCTTGGCTTGGGGTTAGCGCTCTGCCTTGCACGTAACATTGTTGATGCTGATCTCAATTTTCGTCAGGGGTCTGAGGCCTGGGGTGGCGAGGGCAATCAATCTGCACGCCTGTTGTCGGGGGCNTCGATTGGATTGGTTGGTTTTGGGGANTTGGGTAAAGANCTGGTNGGTGTCCTTGGNGGGTTTCGGGCCAAAATACAGGTATTTGACCCTTGGCTTCCGCCTTCGGCGATCACNAAATACGGGGCGACACCTGCCTCTTTGGAAGATGTTTTCTCACAGAGTGACGTGGTATTTGTGGTTGCATCTGTTACCTCTGATAATCTGCATTTTATTGATAAAACATGGTTTGCGCAGATGCAAAAAGGCGCGCATTTCATTTTACTAAGTCGCGCCGATGTGGTTAATTTTGACGATTTGATTGCGGCTGTGAAGGCGGGGCATATTCAGGCTGCGAGCGATGTGTTTCCCCAAGAACCCTTGGCACTAGACCATCCTGTGCGCGGCTTGAAGGGATTTATTCGCTCGGCCCATAGGGCAGGGGCTCTGGATGTTGCGTTCACGCAGATGGGTGAGATGGTGCTGGAAGATCTTGCCTTGCTTGATAAAAACCTGCCGCCAATGAGCTGTAAACGGGCAGAGCGCGAAACCGTTGCTCGGATGCGCTCGAAACCGGTCACGGTAAACTGAGGAGATAATCCATGCTGTACGGTGTGAACCCAAACTGCCCGCCCGATCTTTTGTATTGTCTGGCCTGTATGGGCCATGGCGATGAGTTGATGATCGCAGACCGCAATTACCCGGCACATGCGCATGCCGCCGAGGCGGCGGTCCCACAACCGATTGCGCTGCCGGGCTTTGACGCGCTGGCGGCAATCAAAATGATCACTGAACTGATGCCAATTGATAATTTTCATGCCTATGGCGCGCTGCGTATGGAGGTTGACGATGCCCCGAACGAAATGAATACCAGCCACAGAGCGGTGTTCGCGCATTTGGCAGAAGTTGCTCCTATGGATGCGGTCTTGGGCCATATTGAGCGGCAGGCGTTTAATCAACACGCAAAAAGTGTTTTCGGGATTGTTCACACTACCGAAGATCAACCGTTTGGCTGTTATATCCTGCGCAAGGGCGTGATTTTCTGAGCGGTGTTTCAGCGCTTAAGGATCGCCAGTTACCAGAGTGAATTCACTGGCTAATGAGGCGCTCATAACCAGATCGGCATTGGGCAGATCGTTACTTTCGCATTTTTTCCTTGCCTGTGCTGGGCTCAAGTTTTGCCATCTTTGCATCAGTCGGCTTTCCAACAAAGGCCTTGGGGCGGTGATCATGACCGTTGTTGCAAAAAAATCGGCTAACTCGCGCCAACCTGGTTGGTCGAGCAAGAGATAATTGCCCTCGACCAGAATGTGACGCGCAGTGCCGGGGATCAACCGGGCAGCGGCGCGCGACAGCTCTAGCGTACGGTCGAACACCGGCACGGCTATATCGGTTTTACCCGCGCGGGAAACGCGTCGTAACATATGGGTAAATCCAGCAATATCAAAGGTATGCGGCGCACCTTTGCGGTCGCGGAAACCAAGACTGTCCAGCAGGGCATCGTCAAGATGATACCCGTCCATGGGCAAAACAACCGCACTGTTGGGATCACGAGCATTAATTTCATCGCATAATGCGTTGGCAATATGAGACTTTCCAGCCGCAGGAGGTCCGGCAAGGGCGGTTAGACTGCGCATTGATTGACCCCGCTCGAGGATGAGTTGGCGCAAGCTGTCATAGTCTATCTCTGCCAAGGCTAAATCCTTTGAAATGTCGCAAAAATACCCAGCTTAATTTAATTCTCTAGGTGAAAGTCCTAGGCGAAATCCGGGCCTTCGGGTGACTTTGCGCCAGTCATAAAGGCCACTGCATCGGACATCTCATACTTTTTCGGATCGATGATGCACAACCGTTTTCCCAGCCTATGAATGTGAATCCTACTCGCAACTTCAAAGACATGCGGCATGTTGTGCGAAATCAGAACAATCGATATGCCCTTAGATTGCACATCCCGGATCAATTCGAGAACGCGGCGCGACTCCTTGACCCCCAACGCCGCTGTCGGCTCGTCCATAATGATCACCTTGGATCCAAAGGCTGCGGCACGCGCCACGGCAATCCCTTGACGCTGGCCACCGGATAGGGTCTCGACCGTCTGGCCAATATTCTGGATTGTCAGGAGGCCCAGTTCGGTTAATAGGGCGCGCGATTGTGCCTCCATTTCTGAGCGATCCAAAAAGCGAAATACCGAACCCAGCGGGCCTGGTTTGCGAATCTCGCGGCCCAGAAACATATTGTCTGCGATCGACAGCGCCGGAGACAGAGCGAGGTTTTGATAGACGGTTTCAATTCCGGCGCGGCGCGCCTCTAGCGGTTCATGGAACTGCACCAACTCTCCCTCTAGGCGCACTTCGCCGTGATCGGGGCGCAGCGCGCCGGACAGGGCTTTGATCAAGGTTGATTTTCCAGCGCCGTTATCGCCGATGACGCCTAGTACTTCTCCTGGCATGAGATCAAAATCACAATTGTCGAGCGCAACAACGCGGCCAAACTTTTTAGTGATTTGACGGGCGGATAAAATCGGGGTCATCAGACTGCCACCTTTCTGATCCATTGATCAATGCCAACAGCAAGAATAATCAGCAATCCGATCAGTAAATAGGTCCATTGCGGGTCGGTGCCAACCATACGCAAACCCAGTGAAAACACGCCCACAATCAACGCGCCGCAGAGTGAGCCCAGAATGGAACCGCGGCCGCCGAACAGTGAAATACCTCCAATCACCACCGCCGTTATTGCCTCGATATTGGCCAATTGCCCGGAGGTTGGCGAGACCGACCCGATACGGCCAATCAAGACCCATCCGGCGACAGCACAGATTAGACCCGACAGCGCATAGACCGAAATCAGTACTCTTTTGGTGCGCACACCGGACAGTTCGGCTGCGTCCGGATCATCGCCGACGGCATAGACATGGCGACCCCACGCAGTAAAGCGCAGCATATAGGCCAACACTACGGCCAGAAGCAACATCAGTACCACGCCATAGGTGAAAACTGCGCCACCAATCTTAAACTTTTCGCCGAAAAACTGCAGTAGGGGGGCTTGGTCAGCGATGTCAGAGCCGCGAATGGTTTCATTTTCAGAATATAAAAAGTTTGCCGCGAGAAAAATCTGCCAAGTACCTAGAGTGACAATAAATGGTGGTAAACGCACAATGGCTACCAAGATCCCATTGATCGCTCCCATGAGGGTGCCAGCGAACAGGCCGCAGAATACCGAAACCTCGACTGGCAGGCCGTACCGAAAGGTGAACTGACCCATTATGACCGAAGAAAAAACCATAATCGCGCCAACCGACAGATCGATCCCCGCTGTCAGTATGACCAGAGATTGTGCCAATGCGACGATGCCGACGATGGCCACCTGTTGCAGGATCAGTGTGAGCGCGAAAGGCGAGAAAAATTTAGCGCCAAGCACAAGACCGAAAACAATCGTTGAAATGACCAAAACGATCAATGGCACAGCGGCCGGTGTCTGATGCAGCCAGTTGCGAACCTGATTGGCAAAGTGATTTCCCTCTTCTTCGAAAGAGGCCACAGTGTCGTCAGGATGCTCTACCGCGAAGCTGTCTTGGTCGCCAGAGGTCATTCTTCTACTCCATAAGATATCGGGGCGGCTATCAACCGCCCCGCAAAGGTATTACCCTAGTTTGTGGCCAAGTTTAACCCCAGCAGCGGTCGGTGCCTTCTTTGGTGTCGATTGACGGCACGCCGGGGGCGGGCTTGTCGGTTACCAAAGAGACGCCTGTATCAAAAAACGCTTTGCCGGGCGTTGGCGCCGGCTTTACACCGCTGTCCGCCCAGGTTTTGATCGCCTCAATACCAAGTGCCGCCATCAGCAGCGGATATTGCTGTGAGGTTGCGCCGATCACACCGTCTTTGACATCTGCAACACCGGGGCAGCCGCCGTCAACAGACACGATCAAGACATCGTTTTCCCGGCCAATAGCTTTCAGAGCTTCATAGGCTCCTGAGGCGGCGGGTTCGTTGATGGTATACACCACATTGATCATCGGATCTTTGGCCAGAAGGTTTTCCATCGCGCGACGGCCACCTTCTTCGTTGCCGGCAGTGACGTCATTACCGACGATACGCGGATCGGTCTCGTCGCCCCATTTGTTTGGATTTCCCAGATCAATTCCAAACCCCTGCAGGAAGCCTTGGTCGCGCAGAACGCCTACGGATGGTTGGCTGACCGCCAGATCCAGCATACCAATTTTGGCATTGGCAGCATCGGCACCCAACGCGGCGGCTGCCCATTTCCCGATGAGCTCTCCAGCGAGGAAATTATCGGTTGCAAACGTAGCGTCGGCTGCGTCCATAGGCTCAAGAGGGGTGTCGAGTGCAATCACAACCAGACCGGCATCGCGGGCTTGGGTGACGGATCCTACAATTGCCTTGGTGTCCGAGGCGGCGATCAGAATGCCTTTTGCGCCATCGGCTATGCATGTCTCGATAGCGGCGACTTGGCTTTGGTGGTCACCATCAATTTTGCCAGCATAAGTTTTAAGGCTGACCCCCATCTCGGCGGCTCGGGCGGTCGCACCCTCTTTCATTTTCACAAAAAACGGATTGGTGTCGGTTTTGGTGATCAAACAGGCNGCGACGTCCGCCATTGCAGACGTAGACATCAGCGCCATCGTTATAGCGGTACTTACTAAAAGCTTTTTCATATTGTCCTCCCAGGACGCGTAAAGTGGAAGGACATTGGTCCCTCCTTCTTGCTTGTTCCAGCGTCAAGCACAGCGTGCATCAAAGCGCGATTCTGTGTTTTCTGTCAATTAATAAATTAACTTGATTTATTTTTTTCCACTAATTATTCANTTAACTTGATTTATTAGGCAGACTTTGTCCATTTTGAGGATAGCGTTTGTTTAGAATGGTAAACGCAACCTTTGGTATTCTTAGGATGGACCTGTATAAGTGAATTGATGAGCGAGAAAACCCACATAAGGTCGGTCGGTAGCGGGGTGAACCAGCGCGGAATACGTGCGCATAACGAGCGTCTGATCTTGTCGGTCTTACAGCGTCACGGTGCCATGTCTGGGCAGGAAATTGCCCGCAAAACCGCATTATCAGCACAAACAATCTCGGTAATTTTACGCAAATTGGAAAGTGATAATTTCCTGCTGCGCGGCCATACAACCAAAGGCAAGGTGGGTAAGCCTTCGGTGCCGATGCGGCTCAATCCCGATGCGGTCTTCTCAGCGGGCTTCAAGGTTGGCCGGCGCAGTGCCGAACTNGTCTTGATGGATTTTTGCGGCGGTATCCGGGCCCAAATACGTGCAGAGTANGATTATCCGCTGCCGGACATGATCTTTGAATTTTTAAAAAATGGGCTGGAGACGGTGAAAGCACATATCCCGCTTGAATTGCGCGACCGGCTGTGTGGTCTAGGCATTGCTGCGCCGTTTGAGATCTGGAAATGGAGCGCGGTTACCGGGGCCGAAGCNGAGAGTTTTTTGTCGTGGAAAGACGTTCGTTTTGATGTCGAAGTTGCCAAATTCAGCCCGCTGCCGGTCTTTGTGGTGAACGACGCCACCGGGGCGTGCTGGGCCGAGCATGTCTATGGCCGTGGTAAAGAGTTTCGCGATTATGCNTATTTTTTTATTTCGGCATTTATCGGGGGTGGGGTGGTGCTGAACCATTCGGTCTTTGAGGGTTATCGAGGAAATGCCGGGGCGTTGGGGTCGCTACGTGCGCGCAACCAACAAGGTGAAAGCTGTCAACTGGTGGATGTCGCCTCAATTCACGTGTTGGCCGCGACGTTGACGCAGAACGGTNTTGATGCGCGTAAACTTTGGCATTTGCCGCGCGATTGGAGCGCCTTCACGGCCTACGTTGATCCTTGGATTGTCCAGACAGCATCTGAGGTGGCCAAGGCCAGTCTGTCGGCCTGCGCAGTGATCGACTTTGAGGCTGTGGTGATTGACGGCTCCTTTCCTGAAGATGTGAAAGCCGCGCTGGTTGCACAGGTCAGAACTGTGCTGGCCACGCAGGATGCAAGAGGTCTGATAATACCACAAATTGTCCAGGGAACAATCGGTGACAATGCGCGGGCTATCGGTGCTGCCAGTGGGCCAATTTTTGCCCAGTTTCTGCTCAATACCAATTCAGACGAAGTGTTTGGTGCCCCGGCAGTGCCGGACTGATTTGACCGACGAGCACTGCTGCGTGTCTGCGTATTTTTTAGGGTGCCCTGTAGTATGCAACACCAGAATTTGGGGCCAGAAATCATGATGTCATGACCGCGGAAATAAATGCAGAAATGGTCTGTTTTCTGCCTCAAGTTCTGTTTTAATTTAGGTCTTTTTGCAAAGGCTTTTTCGGTGCTAGCCCATAGAGACAATACCAGATGGTGAGACGACTTTTTTGGACAAGTTGGCAGGCACCCTGGCGTTTGCTGTGCTCTGCGAGAATTTGAAATAGCAGCTGCTCAGACACCGATATAGCGGTGCAACAGCGCTTTGTCGGTCTTCAAGGCCTCCGGTGTGGTTTCCAGCGCATTGCGCCCATTTTCGATAAACACCACGTTATCTGCAATTTCCAGCACCGCCTCAACGCGCTGTTCGACCAGAATGATTGCGACATTCTGCTTTTTTAATGCCACCACAGCGTTGCGGATCAGCGATATCATCGAAGGTTGCAACCCTTCTGTTGGCTCATCCAGTAACAACAGTTTGGGTTTGAGGCAAAGCGCGCGCGCGGTCGCCAGCATCTGTTGCTCTCCTCCCGACAGTGTCTCGGCCCGCTGATCCAGTCGCTCGCGCAAGCGAGGGAACATGTCGAGAACCTCATCCAGCACCTCTGGCCNTTGAGCGCGGGTCATCANTCCAATCTGAAGATTTTCCGCCACGGTCATTTCGGTAAACAATCGCCGCCCTTGCGGTATGTATCCGATCCCGTGGCGCGGCACCTCGTATGCGGGCAACAGACGCAGATCTTTGCTCTCAAGCCGGATGTGGCCTTTTTGGGCACGCACCAAACCCATGATGGCTTTCAAGATCGTCGTTTTGCCAGCCCCGTTGCGTCCCAGCAGGCACAGAATTTCACCAGCTTGCACGCGCAATGATAGGTCTTTGAGAACCTGCACATTGCCGTAGCCGGCATCTATCCCTTGCACCTCGAGCATCATCCCCCCAGATACGCGGTTTGAACCGCGTCGTTTTGGCGAATTTCTTCGGGGCTGCCCTCGGCAATGATCTCACCAAAATTCATTACGGTTATGCGGTCTGCCAAGGCCATCACCACGTTTATGTTATGCTCGATCAGCAACACGGTGGTTGTTTCAGCCACCTCTTTGATCAGTGTGATAAAATCGTCGACTTCTGCGTCTGACAATCCTTGTGTTGGCTCGTCTAAAATNAGNAATTGCGGCGATTGACCCAACCCCATTGCAACTTCTAGTAATCGNTGGTGACCATAGGCCATGTCGCCGGCGGTGCGNTCAGAGTNCGCTTGCAAGCCGACGCGCGTCAGGGCGGTTTCGACCTCTTGCGCNAGTTTGTTNATCGCGTTCGACAGGCGCGGTTGTACGGCCAGCGCCACATTCTCATANACGCTCAGNTCTGCGAAAATCGAAGTTATCTGAAAGGTATAGGCCATCCCCTGTTGTATCCGCTTGTGCGCNGGCAATTGGGTGACGTCTTGACCTTGAAACATGATNCGGCCACTGCTGACCGGAATACGCCCGCAGAGCATTGAAACAAANGTTGTTTTTCCGGCNCCATTTGGGCCAATCAATGCCCGGATCTCGCCTTTGGGCAGATCAAAATCCACATTTTGGACAGCNATCAACCCGCCAAAATGGCGGCTAACCGATTGTGTGGATAGCAGACTTACGGCAACCATTTGAGCCACTTCTCCCGGATAAGCCCCATTATGCCCCGCCTTGCATAAAGTGTCAGCAGGATCAAAACCACACCTGCTACCAGCATATGCGCATCGGTCAGGGCGCTGGACAGGTCGCGCAGGTAGAACATAAACAAGGTACCGACAAACGGGCCAATAACCGTGCCTGGCCCACCCAGCAAAACATACAGCAGAGGTAAAATNGAGAAGGGNACCTCGGCAAAGCTGGCNCCCACGGTCCCAAACAGCAAACCATAGGCCGCGCCTGCCGCGCCTGCCATCGTTCCGGACATCACCACCGCCCCCAGCTTGTGGGCCCAGATATCATAGCCAAGCATNTTGGCGCGCTCTTCATTTTCGCGAATGGCAATCAACACCCGNCCGGTTGGTGCNCGGACCAGTTTCAATACTGCCAACAGGCAGATTGAAAACAAAATTAGGGCGGCAAAATAGCGATTGCCTGAATCCGACAGGTCAATGTCCGCAATCTGGCGCGCGGCTTGGGGGATTACAAAGCCNTCGTCTCCGCGGGTAATTGGGTTGAAATATAAAATTGTCAGAAAAATCGCCTGACTGAACATCAAGGTGACGATCATAAAGCCCACCCCGATGGTCCTGAGCGCCAAAAGACCGATCAGCAAGGCAAAGACAGCCGACACACCAAGGCCTATTACAAAGGCGGGGCCGGCCGAGATCTCATACAAGCGCATCGATAAGCCCATCCCATACATGCCGGCACAAAAGAACATTGCATGCCCTAACGACAGCAATCCGGTGTATCCGAACATCACATTATAGGCCATCGCATAAACCGCGAGCACCATCACCCGCGCCAGATTNCCGTGATGNTACTCNGGCAAAATAAAATGCAGGGCAAACAATAGGGTAATNAGCGANAGGTGCAGCGACAGTTCCCGGCTCATGCGACTTTTGTCCCAAACAGACCGGCGGGGCGGTAGACCAGCACAAAGGCCACCAGCAGCGTCGCCAGNATTTTGGCCAATGTCGGGGTGAAAAANACTGAAATCACACCGTTGCTCATGCCGATTAAAATCGCGGCAACCACCGTGCCCCGCAAAGAACCCAAGCCGCCAATAATCACCACAATAAACGACAACAACAGCGGATCGCCGCCCATAAGGTAATGCGCCTGTTGGATCGGCACCACCAACACTGCCCCAAGCGCCGCTATCGCGGCACCCAGCCCAAAGACAAACGCATAGACCCGCTCTACGGGGATGCCAAAGGCCTGTGCTGTTTCACGGTCCAGCTGGGTTGCACGCAAGATCAGCCCCAGTTTGCTGCGGGCCATCAAAATCCAGATGCCCAGACCGGCAACGCAGGCGGCGGCAATCACAAACAACTTGTAAGATGTAGTCGACAGACCCCAAGGGAAATAAAATTCAAGCCCGGTGTCGGTAAATTCAAACCACGGAATGGCGAGGCGCTGATTGAACGGTGGGGTCACCGGGTGTGCGTCGGGCCCATAGGTCATCAAGGTAACCTGTTGCAGCACATACAGAATACCGATTGTGGCAACGATGGTACGCTCAGGGTCATAGTCTAGCCGCCTTAAGATCATTCGGTCACAGACCACAGCCAGCGCTGCAACCAGCAGTGGCGCAATGATCAAAGCTGCGAGAAAGCCAACAGCGGCACTGCCGGTCAACCAGTCGGTGATCGCATAGGCGAACACGGCTCCAAGCATAAAAAACTCGCCGTGCGCCACGTTGACCACCCGCATCACACCAAAGACCAAAGACAGCCCAAGCGCGGTCAAGGTCAGTACAGAGGCCTGTACCAGCCCTTCCAGCATTGCAAGGATAAGGTGGGGTCCNAATTCCATAAATATCTTGGCCTGCGGTTAAAGGATCAGATGGCCCGGCGCAAAAGCCGGACCACTGCACTTATCTGCGGAGATTTCAGTGTTAAAACGACTGGCTGGTATAGTCGACCTCATCGGGATACATCGTATCTTCGATGGATGTAGTATGTGCCAATTCCAGACGCCCACCCTTTACTTGCGTGATATACTGATGTCCAAACACCTGATGGGTTTTACCATTGAACATTTTGGCCCCCTGAGGATGCGCTTGGCTCAGGGGCATGTTGGTCATAGCCTCGACGGCTTCGATCAGCTTGGCACGATCCGAGGGTCCTTGATAGCCAGAGGCCTCCATCCCCGCTTTTATGATATGCAGGGTTTCCCAACAGCCGAACATATGCGCATAGGTCGAGACATCCTTGCCATCACTGACCGATGCTCCATTCTGGTCAACACCGACCGCAGCACGGTAAAACTTGTCGTGCTCAGATTGGTTTGCCTGTGCATAGCGCGGGTTGCCCTCCCAGAAATACGTGCCTTCGAGAAACTCCAGCCCCGGAGTTTTAAGATCGACCGCTTCCAGAGAGTCAATAAAGCCAAAAATCTCTGGCCGAGATGAGCCAAAGAATTCGCCCATTTCCTTGACAAAGGTTAACACAGCAGGGCCAACCATCACGTGGTAAATCACATCTGTGTTGCGGGGGATTTTGGGAAAATATTTAGTAAAAGAAGTCTCAGTTGGCGGGATGGCGATTTTGGCAACAACTTCTCCGCCCTGCGCCTCAACTGCGGCAGAAAAATAATCTCTGTGGTCATGTCCGAACGCAAAATCTGGGAAGATCATCGTGACTTTTTTGCCAAGATTATCTGCCACAAACGGCGCCATTGCCTGAACCTGACTTTTTACATCGGTAATGCCGGGTTGCAAGGTATAACGATTAAGCATGCCACTGGCCACATGATGACCTTCAGACACCACGAAATAGGGCATTTTAAGTTCTCCTGCCCGAGGGGCAGAGCCGATCACCACATGGCTAAATAAGGTTCCAAAAGCGATGTCAGCTTTGTGATGGGTCGCAAATTTTTCGATTACCTCTGCGCCGCGCTTTGGATCCGTGCCGTCATCTTCGGCGATGATTTCAACAGGGCGCCCGTTTATACCGCCGGCATCATTGATCACTTTGGCAGCTGCGGTGGTGGTGCGATCATACCAACGCCCATAAGCAGCGCCAATGCCGGTTCTATGGACTTGAAATCCAATCCGGATCGGTGCCGCGCTCTGGGCTTGAACGTAAGGCGTAAAACCCGGTAAGGCAGTGGCAGCGCCAGTGGCGGCGAGGCCTGTCAGAACATTCCGGCGAGTCGGCTGTACATCGAGGTATTTCTTAATGGCCATCTTAATTCTCCAAGTTGACTGAGTTTAAGTCCTGTATTGGGATCTTGTTGTGTCGAAAGTTTGTATGTGCACACATGAAAAGTCCAGTTTTTTATTTTGCTCTTTATTAAAGTGCGACTGGCGATGCCAAGAGCCACAAACCAAAAACGGTATAAAGCAGCATAAAAGCGGCGACTGGTAACTGCGAAATAACCGCCATTTGGTGGTCTCCAAACGCATTTAGAGCGATCATATGCGATAAAACAACCGCGATAATATGGGCCAGTACAATCGAACCGGCTTGGGTTAGCCATATCGCCTCGACGGTGTGATGTTGATTAAAAAAACTGGTCGTCACATAAAAACTATCCCAGCCAAGCAGCGTTGCACCGGTTTCAAACGGGTCATTGAGCGCCGCAAGAAAATATTGTAAATTAACCATCGCACTGGTTAGAAAATGGGCAAAATGATAGCCCAAAGCAATTGGTAAAAGGCTCAATGCCAAGCGACAAAACAAGGTTTGGAAATATGCTGTTTGACCGATTAAAGCCAATCCAAGCCAAACACAGGCCGCAAAACCTGTCGTCAAAACCACAATTGCGCCGCCCATGCCAAAGCGGTTTTGCCATGCAATCGCTGAGCGCCCTGGAAATTCAAGTGGGTTAATGCCCAACTGGCTCATCCACCAGAAAGTTTCGTTAAGTCCGTCGAAAGAGCCCAATGCCAGCATGACAACCGCAAAAGTCGCCACTGATAGCCCTTGAGGGACCTGTGCGATAAGGATCTGCCCTGGAAATCGCACACCAAAGGGTTTACGGCGCAGCGGAGATAATTGGGCTATCAGGTTAAAAAATACCGTAAAACCCTCGCCTCGGTGCAGCCAGTCTCTGCCAAAAATACCGCACATTATAAAGGTAAACAGCCAATAGCCACCTGCCACTCTTGCCAACCGGTCAGGATCATCAGGTGCCAGATCGGTCAGCGTATAAACAGCGGCCAGAAAAAAACTTGCAATCGCCGGCCAAACGCCGACCTGCTGCGGTAAGTTTTTATAGGATCTGCCTTTGAATACGATGTGTACTGGACCATCCCAAGGATTGATCCAGCGCCAAAGATCGCCCAAAAGAGCTTGTAAAAGAGGAAAGCAAATCCACCAAACGGTGAATAAGGTTAAGGGAAGAAGGTTTTGCAAAGGGTCGCGGGGACCGGAAAGGCCTATGCAGATTAGGCAAAAAAAGACCAAAAAAGAAATCAGGCTTGGCAGGATCGGCGGTTTCAGAGCTCCGTGGGCGGCGGGGATTGTCCGTCCGTCACCGCCTACCGGTTTGAACACCCACGGGGGCATGAAAACTGTCAAAAATACCGTGACTGCAACCGCCGCGACGCCAAAAGCAATATAGATATTCGTTGGTAAAATCAGGACCAACGCGCGCTCCGAGACATGTGCTAAAGCTGCGTTCGCAAACATAATCGCGGCAAAAAAAAGGGATAGTGGTACACCAAATTTCATCTTAAGTCTCTGCCCGGATACGAATTATTCGGTCACGTTATCGGGCTATCAAGTCTGCGTCTATGATTTTCCCCAATGGGTAGATGGTCTTTTCAAAGGGTTATGTGACGAAACAAGCCGATTGCTTGGAATGCCCCCATTCGGTGGTCCATGATAAATGTTAATGCAAAGTGGGATTTTGGTCTACAGTTATGATACTCTCTGGCGCAGGCGGACGGTACCCAAGTGCGCTGTGAGGTCTAACGGTATTGTAATGATGTCGCCACCTTTCGATTAGGATTTGTGCTTCTCTGAGCGAGTAAAAGATTTCACCGTTTAACAACTCATCTCGAAAGCGCGCATTAAAGCTCTCACAGTAACCGTTTTCCCATGGTGAACCTGGCTCAATGTAGGCGGTTTTGGAGCCCACAGCGGTGATCCAATCACGGACTTTCTTGGCGATAAACTCAGGGCCGTTATCAGACCGTATGTATTCTGGTGCTCCACGCAGAATGAATAAGTCTGTCAGTGCATCGACAACATCAGTTGAGTTGAGCTTTCGATCAACGCGGATCATTAAGGCCTCCCTGGTATATTCATCAATAATGTTAAGAGTGCGATAAGCGCGCCCATCATGTGTTCGGTCATGCACAAAGTCATA
>NYVC01000029.1 GCA_002684375.1 Marinovum sp. | reverse complement strand
AAGCTGATGGTCGAACAGGGTGCCGTTGAATGGGATCTGGTTGACCTTATTCCGGCATGGCTTGGTTCAGCGAAACAGCAGGGTCTTCTCCAGGAAGTCGATGACAGCATCGTTAACCGTGTGGATGCTGTGCAGGCGGCCAAAGATCCCTTTGCCTGTGGAGGCTCTCTCTACTCTGGCGGTATTGGCTATCCGACTGACCGTCATCAAGGCGTCCAACCCAAGAATTGGGCGCAATTCTGGGACGTAGAAAACCATCCCGGTCGCCGCGGCCTGCGGACCCGCGTCTCTGATACATTGGAAATTGCATTGATGGCCGATGGCGTGGCCCCTGCTGATGTCTATCCTTGCGACATCGAACGTGCCTTCAAGGCGCTTGATCGGATCAAGCCGCATGTTTCGCACTGGATTGACTCCACTGCACAAACGGTCTCGCTGATTCAGTCAAACGAGACCGACTACACCTTTACCTTTACGACGCGGGTAAAGGGCATGCAGGAGTCCGGTGTCCCAATGGGTTACTCGTTCGAACAGAACCTCATGGGCATGGTATACACGGCGGTCCCAACAGGCGCGCCGAACAGTGATGGGGCCATGCGACTTCTCAGCTACATTATGGATCCTGAACGGCAGGTTGAAATGGCGAATGGTTCTGGCGATTCCCCGACCTACACGTCATCGCTGGAAAAGGTTGATCCCGCCGTTCGCAAATGGCTCCCAGATTTGAACAGCGAAAACAACATGATGGTCGATGGTGACTGGTGGGCCGCCAATATCGACGAGCTTGGGCTGCGGATGAAAGAGTGGTTGCTAACTTAACCACCGGATGGTTTCCTGTCGAAATTCATGACTTGCAAAGAAGATAGGAAAACCATGCAGAAGAATAGCGAAAAATCGGCAATGGCTCTGTTGAGCCTTGCCGATCCTTTACCCAAAGAGGGGAAAACAATGGGTTATGTCCGCGTGCCTTTTTCCAGAAATGACTCGGCATATGGTTTCATTGCGTCGCCGATCACAGTGATCGCGAATGGCGACGGCCCGACGGCGCTTCTGCTCGCAGGAACTCAAGGCGATGAGTTCGAGGGGCAGATTGCACTTTCAAACCTTNCCCGTGAGATTGAGCCTGACCANATAAATGGGCGCATCATCATTTTTCCGATGGCGAATACGCCGGCTGCGCAGGCCGGTGTNCGCAATTCGCCTATCGACGGGCTGAACCTGAACCGGATATTTCCAGGAGACGTGCGAGGGCGAACNACCTCGATGCTTGCAAATTACATTGAGCGTGCACTGATGCCGGAGTCAGAGATCGTTGTCGACCTGCACAGCGGGGGCAACTCTTTGGAGTATCTTCCGTGCGCTTCATACGTAGAACATCGTAACGCCGACGAAAATACCCGCCGATTGGCGCTGGCAGTCGCCTTCGGCGCTTCGACTGTTCTCGCCATGAAAGCCTATGAAGATCGGAGCACTTCAGGCGCGGCGCGCCGCGCTGGAGCGGTACGTATCTCAGCTGAAATCGGTGGTAGTGGCCGTGTCTCCAAGACGTCTGTCGATATGGCTTACAAAGGTGTTCGTAATGTCTTGGACTGGGCGGGCATCCTTCCGTTCCGGGATAGCCAACGTGCTGATCCCTCGACGAAGGAGGTCGAGGCGGACCGTGACTATCACTATGCTTTGCACGATGGATTGTTTGAACCGTGGGTCAGTTTGGGCGATCACGTCAAAGCAGGTCAGATCGCCGGTTTGATCCACGACGTAGAAACACCTGGAGCCGATCCTCAAAAAGTGTATCTCGCTGCGGACGGGACGGTGGTCTGCCTGCGATCCATGAGCATGACCAAAAGGGGCGATTGTGTCCTACATTTGGCACAGAACCCCAGCGATATCCTTCTGAAAAATCTGGAAAAAGCGAAGGCCTCCACATGGCTGAAAGACAGCTACAAAAAGAACAGTCTGTCAAGGTCGCGACGACCCGGGGCCTCAAAGGGAAATAGAAATGCGCCCTGAAACTCGCGAACAGTTCAGTATCGCCGTCTTTGCTCTGCCCGCGGCTTTGTTCATGGTTGTCATGATGGCCGTACCGCTAGGGTCAGTTGTTTGGCAGAGCCTTTCCGATGAGACCGGATTTTCTCTTGCGGCTTATGTCAAGATGGCCCAGTCAAACCTATTCATTCGCGTGACCCGCACCACGCTGGAAATCGCCTTGGGAGCCACATTGGTGGCGTTTATTCTCGGATATCCAATCGCCTATTTTCTGTCGAAACAGCCCCCAAGGCGCCAGACAGTCTGGTTGATCGTGATCTTGATCCCGTTCTGGACCAGCTCTCTGGTCAAGAGTTTCGCTTTCGTTGTCATGCTAGGTCATGCGGGCATTTTGAACACCTGGCTCGGCGAGTTTGGGTTGGGTCCCTACAAGATGCTGTTCAACAGGATTGGTGTTATGGTTGGTATGAGCCATTTTTTGGTGCCATTCATGGTCTTTCCAATCTTGACTAATTTAAGGAGCCAGCCACCGGAATTGGCAAAGGCGGCTGCCATCATGGGTGCGGGTAAGTTTCGGATATTCCGGACCGTGACATTCCCGCTCAGCCTTCCCGGCGTAGTGTCTGGTGCTCTTCTTGTCTTTATTCTCGCTCTTGGTTTTTTTATCGTGCCGAAACTTCTTGGCGGGCGCCAGGATGTTATGTTGTCCAGCCTTGTGGATTTCTATGCCCGTGAGGTGTTCAATTTTCAGATGTCATCCGCAATCGCCGTTGTCCTTATGGCGACTGCGTTGCTGGCGGCATTTCTCCTCTCAAAAGTGCGGGGCGGCGCTTCGATCCTCTCAAAGGATCAATCGTGATGGAAAGACGGTCCATATGGCGTCGCGCAAATGCGGCCTTCGCGGTGGGCGCCATGATTTTTCTGTTGCTTCCAAGCCTGATCGTCGTGCCTTTGTCGTTCAGCGACTCCGAATTGATCATATTCCCGCCTAAGGAATATTCTTTTCATCTCTATGAGCGGTATGTTCAGGAAACAGGATGGGTATCTGCAACAATCCTGAGTTTTCGGGTGGCACTCTGGACTACGATCTTGTCGATCTGCCTGGGTGTCCCGGCTGCATATGCGTTGGTTCGCGGTCAGTTCCCCGGACGTCGAATGCTTGCGATGTTTCTGCTAAGCCCGATTATGTTGCCCAGCGTCGTCCTAGCCCTCGCCTTCTATATCTATTTTGTCCGTATCAGCCTGTCTCAGGGTGAACTTCGGCTGGTGCTTGCGCATTGCGTCGCAACCTTACCGTTCATCATCGTTACTGCAGCCGCAGGGATCCAGACGGTGGACGCTAACATTGAACGGGCGGCCAGGATAATGGGCGCAAGCCGCGTCTACGTTTTCAGAACCGTAACCTTGCCCTTGGTGATTCCATCGATTGTTGCGGGCGCGCTGTTTGCGTTTCTGATTTCCTTCGACGAAATCATCATTTCAATTTTTGTCGCCAGGGCCGGAGACGAAACGCTCCCGATCAAGATGTACTCATCCTTGGTATTTGAAGTGTCTCCCGTTCTCGCGGCCATTTCTACGATGCTGACTGTTATGTCGGCCCTGATCTGTATTCTCGTAACTTTTGTGCAAAAGAGTGAAGCCAAACCATGATGGATGTTAACTCAACCAAACAGGAAATGGTACGCCTTGACGCCGTGACAAAACTCTATGGCAGTTTCACCGCGCTCCATGAAACGGACCTGTCCATTCGTGCCGGAGAGTTTCTCACGCTATTGGGTCCATCAGGATCTGGCAAGACGACTCTTCTGAACGCGGTTGCTGGGATGACCATGCCGACCTCGGGACATGTCTGGATTGACAGTCAGGATGTGACCGCAATGCCGCCGGAGAAGCGCGGATTGGGCATGGTCTTTCAAAGCTATGCGCTGATGCCGCATATGACCGTATTCGATAATATCGCTTACCCATTGAAGGTGCGCAAAACCCCGAAGCAGGAAATCAAGAAACGAGTGACTAATGTTCTGGAACTTGTTCGGCTGCCCGATCTTGCACATCGCAAACCAAAAGAACTCTCCGGCGGACAGCAGCAACGCGTATCGATTGCACGATGCCTGATTTACAATCCCAGACTAATCCTAATGGATGAACCGCTCGGAGCGCTCGATAAGAAGCTGCGCGAGCAGATGCAGTTGGAGATCAAACGGCTGCACAACGAGCTCGGGATNACAATGGTNTACGTCACACATGATCAGGAAGAAGCCCTGAACATGTCAGACAGGATCATGCTGATGAACGGAGGCAAGGCGGAACAGATTGGTAGTCCACATGATCTATACTTCAAGCCGGTTTCTCAATTCGCAGCTGACTTCATTGGCCAGTCGACCATGCTTGACGCCAAGGTTTTGGAAGCCGGCGATCCTTGCATACTCGACTTGGGAACGTCCGGGCAGTGCAAAGTGAAGGCGCCCGGCGCAAACAAGAACCAAAGCGGCAAGCTCGTATTGCGNCCGGAAACACTCCGACTAATTACGAACGACCAATTGCCCGATGGATTCAACGCGCTGTCGGTCCGTTACAAAGACAGCTTGGTCACCGGCGGCACAACTAAGTATATTGTCGAACTCGAAAACGGTACCGAGATGATCGTNCAGGAACTCACAACGCCCGAGGAANCTGCAAGACGACATGAGGGTCGGCTTTTNGCCGCATGGNCGGTCGAGGCTGGGATTTTTCTCGANCAATAAGCCACAACTTTCCANACGAAACTTCGAAATNCGAAAGNTGCATCTATGATAGACATCNCAACNCCAGATCAAATNGCGTTGCTCGANCCTGTTGAGCGCTTCTGCCGGGACGAACTGCCNGCGCTTGCCGCGGAGTGTGAAGAGACAGGNGCGCCCCCATCCCGAGAATGGAAGAAAAAATTCGCAGACCTCGGCGTGCTGGGAGTAAATGCGTCTGAACAATTCGGTGGTCTTGGGCTCAAAGCAACCGATGCGGTGATGGTGCTTGAGCGTTTCGCGACCGTATCCANGGCCGCCGCCTTTCCCGTCTTCGAGGCGCTGGTCGGCCCGGTCAGGATCATCGAAAAATTTGGCACCTCCGAACTATCTCAGCGGATCGTGCCAGCTGTGATCGCGGGCGATATGGTGGTGGCGATCTCAATGTCGGAACCGGGCGCAGGTACCGCGCTGACGGACCTTACCACGCGCGCACGGATCGACGGTGATGACATCGTTCTCAACGGCACCAAACGCTGGTGCAGCGGCGGCGGTAGTGCGGACGCCTATGTCGTCTTCTGTCGTCTCAGTGATGAACCGGGCGCACGCGGCATTGGCGCGGTATTGGTAGAGGCGGATACGCCCGGCGTGAGTTTTGGTGAGCCAGAGAAACTTATGGGCTGGCGCGGCGTGCCGAGTGCAGACATTCATTTGGACGAGGTGCGGATTCCACGCGAAAATCTGCTTATCGAGGCGGGAGGATTCTCGCGATTGATGGGGGCCTTCAATCTTGAACGATGTGGCAATGCGACCATGTCGCTGGGGCTCTGTGCCGGCGCATTGAAGCAAGCGGAAGCTTATGTGCAGGAACGCAAACAGTTCGGAAAACCACTGATCGATTTTCAGGCCGTACAGTTGCGTTTGGCAGAAATGGCAGTGAAGACTGATGCTGCACGCCTTTTGATCCACCGCGCCACGTCAAGCTTCGGGCTGGACGGATTTCCGGAAAACATGCCTGTCTTGATGGCAAAATGCTTTGCCAACGAGGCCGTGCGCGCAGTGACCGGGGACGGTGTTCAGCTAATGGGTGGGTACGGTTATGCGAAGGAATATGGTATGGAGCAGCGGTTACGCGACGCCTGGGGCTGGGGCATTGCCGGCGGGTCCATCGACATCCAGAAAATCAACATTTCCGCCGCCCTCGTTGGGCGCCGTTTCGACCAGAGGCAATAGGCTATGAATGGCATCGGCGCAGAGGTTAGCGGCAAAGCTTCCAGTCAAAGGGCAAGGAAGATGATGCGCGCTGCGGATGTCACCGCACGCCTGCTGGAAGCTTGGGGATTCAACATCGCCTTTGGCGTGCCGGGGGAAAGTTATCTGGCGCTTCTCGATGCTCTTCACGACACCGACGGATTTCGCTTCATTAATTGTCGTCAAGAAGGGGGGGCGGCCATGGCCGCCGAGGCGCATGCCCGTGCGACTGGTAAACTGGGGCTTGTGATGGTGACCCGTGGTCCGGGCCTAACCAACGCCTCTGCAGGTATCCACGTGGCGCAGCAGGGCTCGACACCCTTGATCGTGTTGATCGGGATGCCGGCGCGCGAAACCGAGCGGCGCGACGCATTTCAGGAACTCGACATCCAAGCGTTTGGTCAGGTTATTGGTAAGGAAGCCCTGATTATCCGCGATCCCCATCGGATCGCAGAGCAACTTTCTCACGCAGTCCATTTGGCCATATCAGGCCGCCCGGGGCCGGTGCTGGTTGGCCTGCCGGAAGACATGCTCACCGAAGAGGCTGGTGATACGTCCGATGCTCTGCTCTCCATTCCAGTCCGGCCCCGCTCGGTTCCAACCCCTGATCTGCTGGCACAGGCAGCGGATACGCTCGCTAACGCAAAAAGACCCTTCGTTATCGCCGGTGGTGCAGGATGGACGCCGGACGCGACGCGCGCGCTGGAACGATTCGCAACACGCTATGGCGTCCCGGTGGGCGCGGCATGGCGACGGCAGGATGTGCTCGACAACACCCATCCCTGCTACGCGGGACATTTAGGGCTGGGCATCGATCCAAAACTGGCTGAACGCATACGCTCAGCCGATGTGATTCTTGTGGCCGGTGCCCGACTAGGCGAGGCCACGACTGACGGGTACAAGGTTTTGGTGCCACCCGCGATCGGGCCGCGGCTCATCCACATCCACCCCGACCCGAACGAACTTGGAGCCGTCTATCGACCAAGTGTGGCACTTGAAGGAGACCCGGCCGCAACCCTGGATGCTCTGGCGGTTGTCGCGTGCGGCGACGTCACCGCACGCGACATCTGGCGAGGCGCAGCAAGAGCCGACTACGAGGCGTTCACTACACCAATCCGGGACATTGGAAACCTGCAAATGGCGCAAGTCGTGGCCCATGTATCGGCCACAGTGCCACCACAGACAGCGATCGCAAACGGTGCAGGCAACTATGCGATCTGGTTGCACAGGTTTTTCCTCTACAGACGGTTCGGCCAGCAACTCGGGCCGCAGTCGGGCACGATGGGCTATGGCATACCCGCGGCAATCGGTGCGGCTTTTG